>CAYYOX010000095.1:0-14497 GCA_964473065.1 uncultured Planctomycetaceae bacterium
CAGTTTGGGCCGACCATGTCGTCCGGGTATCTGCCATAATCGGAACGGTAGAATCGGTATAGTTTTACTTGCTAACTTCTTGGTTGCAAAGGACTTATGTTGATCGGCCGGGGTGGTCGATTCTCGCTCGGGGTGGACGTTTCACCGGTTCGGTCGATTCGACTTCCTGCAAAATGGCCCAGTTCCTATAATCCGCCGCCTCGCGGTCCGACTGCGAGTGGTTCATCCGGGGGCAAGGAGACGTCAAATGTATCGTCGTTGGATGCTTGTTCTGGTTGCGGGGCTATTGACGGGATTGGCCGGCTGTCGGAGTCTGGCTCGGCCGAACTGGGGTAGCCCTGGCCCGGCCCCCATGCAGCAGGCCCAGGCCCAGCAGTTCGATCCCTATCCGGAGAACGATTCCGGCCCGGAAATCGTCGGCGCCCGACCGATGGGATACGAGAAGCCGACGGCCGAGATCCTTCGCGCCCGCTGGCTGCCCTGGAACTGGGGTCGGCAATAGGCCGTCGGATCGCGATGGGCCCTCCTGTCGGACGGCGCCCGCGGCGGGTATGATTGGGGGACCGTCTTTGTCCGGCAAAGGTCTTAGGGTTCGGGGTTCGGGGTTCAGCACTTGGATTGAACATTTGCCCCGAGATTCTGAACCCTGAACCCCGAACCCTGAACCCTCCCACTTTGGTTGCGGCTCTGCCGCGCTAGGAATCCCCGCCAAAATGTCTGCCCGTCCTCGAAAGAAATCTACCGGCAAGCGAAGCTCGTCCGGTCCCGCGGCTGCATTGGCCGGCCCCCAACGGCTGCAAAAGGTGCTGGCTGCGTCCGGGGCGGGAAGTCGGCGGCAGTGTGAGGAATTGATCCTTGCCGGACGCGTCGAGATCGACCGTAAGGTGGTGACCGAACTGGGAACCCGAGTCGATCTGGCCGAGCAAGAGGTCCGCCTCGACGGCACGGCCTTGCCGAAGTTCAAGGCGATCTACTATGCCCTGAACAAGCCGACCGGCGTGGTCTCGACCAATCGGGATCCCGCGGGCCGGCCGCGAGTGATCGATCTATTGCCGCCGGACGATGCGGGGCTGTTCCCGATCGGCCGACTCGATATGAACAGCGAGGGGTTAATCCTGATAACCAACGACGGCGAGTTGGCCAATCGCCTGGCCCATCCCCGTTATGGCGTCGAGAAGACGTATCGCGTGATGGTCGCCGGGCGGCCCGAGCGGGAGGTTTTGGGCCAACTGCGCAGCGGTATCCGTCTGGCCGAAGGCGTGGCACGGGTCGAGCGGATCAGCGTCAAGTCGCGTCACAAAGAGAGCGCCATTCTGGAGATGGTTTTGCGCGAGGGGCGCAATCGGGAAATCCGCCGCGCGCTGGCCAAGGTGGGCCACAAGGTGCTGCGGTTGGTCCGAGTGGCCGTCGGCCCGGTGCGCCTGGGTGATTTGTCGCCCGGCCAGTACCGCCCGCTTTCTCGCCAGGAAATCGACGCCTTGCGCCAGGCGGCAACCAGGTCACCCGCCTCCAGGACGCCCAGGAAATCAAAAAAATCCAAGAAATCCAAGGCCGCCAAGGCGACGAAGTTCACGAAGTTTACGAAGTTTACCAAGGGCGCTAAGGGAACTAAGGGAACTAGGACCGCCAAGAAGACCAAAACCTCCAAGAAGACCAGGACCGCCAAGCCGCGTAAACGGAGGCACCCATGAGCGAGTGTTCCTGTGCCGCTTCCTATGCGGATCGGGCCTGTTTTGGAAGAGTTTTGGTAGAAGAGAACGTGCAGATCGCGCGGGATACTTACCGGGTGCGACTGGCTGCCGAGCAAATTGCCGGGCGGATCGTGCCGGGGCAGTTTGTGATGCTGCGGCTGGCCGACCGCGACGATCCCCTGCTGGGGCGACCCTTGGCATTGTACGATGTGATCGACGACGAGGCGGGGAATCCACGATCCATAGACATCGTCTACCTGACGGTCGGCAAGATGACCCAGCGGCTGGCGACTATTAAACCGACCGAGCCGCTAGAGGTTTGGGGACCGCTGGGCAACGGGTTCCCCCCGAGAGAAACGCAACATCTGGTGATGGTAGCCGGCGGGATTGGGCAGACGCCCTTTCCGGCCCTGGCTCGGGAATACCTGGGGCTGGCCCAGTTTGGCGACCCGCCGCGGAAAGTCCCGCGGGCCGAGAAAGTCACGCTCTGCTATGGGGCCAAGACGGCGGAGTACTTGGCCGGGTTGGAAGATTTTCGCCGGCTGGGCGTTGATGTCCGCATTAGCACGGACGACGGCTCGCAGGGCCATCACGGACTGGTCACCGAGCTGATCCGCCCGGCGGTCGAGCAATCCGCCTTGACGCCGCGGATCGTCTGTTGCGGACCCGAGCCCATGATGCGAGCCACGGTCGACGTAGCGCGGCAGATGGACATCCCCTGTCAAGTTTCGCTAGAGAACCCGATGGCATGTGGGATCGGGATCTGCTTCAGTTGCGTGGCGAAAGTGCGCGACGAAAGCGGCCATTGGGACTACCGTCGCACGTGCGTCGAAGGGCCCGTGTTCGACGCGGCGGATGTCGAGATCTGAGAGAGATCATCCCGGGTAGCTACGTTCGCCAGAACGTGGGATGAGTCGAGAGTTGTGACCACGTTCTGGCGAACGTAGCTACGGAATCGGCGACAGGAGTCGCCTCCTACAGGCGTCTTACCCGGCTTTTAGTACTTTGATCTTTGCCGACATGCGCGACTTCAGCCGAGCGGCGGCGTTCTTGTGGAGGATATTGCCGGCCACCGCCCGATCGAGCTTCTTGGTCGCTTGCTGGAACTCGGTTTCGGCCTGTTGGATGTCGCTGGCCTCGATCGCCTCGCGGACCTTGCGGCATTGCGTTCGCAGCGTTTGCCTAGTCGAGCGATTTCGCCCGCGGCGGGTGATGTTCTGGCGGAGTCGTTTTTTGGCACTGACTGAAGTAGGCATCGTTTTGCAAGTACTCGGGGTTTTGAATTTTTGGCTTAGGCTCTGCAGGGAGCCGAGCGTATTATTTTGGTCGCGTGGCGGCAGAGTCACCGCTGCCGCCAACGGAAGCTATTGATTATCGCGAAGTTGGGCGATCTTGTCCAGTAGGGTTGAGACGTCTTTGTAGCCGAAATCGAGTTCGGCCAACCGGGTCAGGTACTTTTCGGCCAAATCGGGGTCTTTTAGGCCCAATGCCAGCCTTCCGGCCCGATAAAGGGCATCTTTCTTCTGCTTCCCTTCCCGGTCGGGAATCTCCTCGGTGGCCGACTCGTAGTGCGATGCGGCCAATCGATACTGCTTGATTTTCTCGAAGCACTTCCCCAAGGCGAGCATGCACGCACCCTTGTGGCGGGGGTCGCGCCTCCCCTGCTGGAATTCTTTGATCGCCTCGTTCACTTGGCCGCTGAGATGGTATCGCAAGCCCAAATCGTATCGGAATCCCAGGTTGTTCGGGTAGCGCTGGCACTGATTCTGGTAGAAGACCAACTCTTTCTCGATCAACTCCTTGCGAAGTTTCTGGCGGCTCTCGTCATCTTCGGCCAAGGTGATCTGTTGCCGCACGTATCGCAACTGCATGTCTTCGAGCTTCTCACGCAGATCGGCATCGTTCTCGGAGACCTCGCAGGCCTTGGCGTAGACCTCCTCGGCCTTCTTGTAATCCTCCTGGTTGATGTAAAGCTGGGCCAAGGAGTGATAGGCGGAAAGATCCGTGGGGTCATCGGCGATCTTTCGCTTGATTTTCTCTTCCGGCGGTAGTTCGCGCCGCGGTTGCGCGGCCGGAACTTTCTCGCCGCTGCCGACCCTCGACTCGACCTCTTTTTCGTACCCTCCCTTGTGGATGGTTCTCTCGACCGTCAACTCGGAAATGGCTCGTTGGGCCTCGAAATCACCAGGCTTGGCCTGTTCGACACGGCGCCAGCAGGCGATCGCCTGGTCGAACTCGTTGCGTGCCACCAGCGCCGCCGCGTACTGACGGTTGACGTTCGTATCCTTGGAATTCATCTCCAGGGCACATTTTAGATACAACAGCTCGACCTCGTCGTGGCCCGTGTTCTCGGCGACCGTGGCCAGGGCCCGTAGCGTGGCGACGTCCCACGGATTGACCGCCAACACCTTCAGGCCATGGGGAACCGCTTCGTCCCATTTCTCGTTCGAGACGGCCTTTTTCAACCCGCTGCGGGCGCCGCGTTCCTTGAGCTGCGCCAGTTTGCTTCCCGTCTTGTTGTTGTGGTACTTCTTCTGCAGGTTGCCCACGAAGTTCCGCACATAGATCAGATTACCCGGGTCGCCGGCCACGCACTGCGCAAACAGCTCAGTTGCATAGTCATGCTCCTCCTTCGCCATCTGTTTGCTGGCGTGCTCGAAGAGCTTCTGCAGGCGTTTTCGCTTCGCCGGCGCGATCGGTCCCCTTGCGGGTAGACCAGCACCCTCGCCTTGGGGAGAATTTACATCAGATGGCATGGTGTTCCACGTAGAGCGTCAATCAACAATCGGAAGCCGGACACCGGCGCCGCACCGAGCCCGACTTGCCCCTTCTTTACCGGTATTAGAGAGCACCATTCTAACACGTTTCGGCCAGGACACAACGCCTAGATGCGCGGCCTATCGAGGTTGGGCATTTCCGTGCGAAACGCTCAAACTTGCTCCCGCAGCGTGGTCCAGCTCAGATAGCCGAGAATTCCCCCGGAAATGACGAACCCGATGTCCAACATCATGCTGGCACGGCCGAAAGGGACCTTCAGGGCCAAATCGAGCCCGAAGACCAATAACAACAGCGCAGCGACCACCGCGCCGAAAATACAGAGAGCTTTGGGCATGGAACGCGTTCCTGGAGGATGCGATGGGGGATCGACTCTTTTCCCTAGTCTACCTATTATAGGTTATCCACGCCGAGATCACCACCCTTGCCACCGGAGACTCGCCCTGGAGGCCAAAAAAAACTGCTGCCGAGGAGCCCCCTTTTGAACGAATCGTCAGACCAATCCGCCCGGCCGGCCGTCGATTGGGCCGAGTTTCGCCGAGAAATGCCCGTCGCCCGGCGTTGGGCCTATTTCGACCATGCGGCCGTCGCACCCATCTCGGGCCCCGCCCGCGACGCGATGGTCCAGTGGGCCGAGGAAGCCGCCAACGACGGTGATACGGGTTATCCGCGTTGGACGGCCAAGATTCGCCGGCTTCGCGACCGGGCGGCCGCGATGATTGGGGCCGAGCAGGACGAAATCGCCTTGGTCCGCAACACGACCGAGGGGATCAACCTCGTGGCCGAAGGCTATCCCTGGCAGCCGGGTGATAACGTCGTGACCCGCGATGACGAGTTCCCCGCGAACCAATATCCCTGGATGCATCTGGCGGATCGGGGCGTCGAGACGCGTCGGATTGCCACCGACGCGGGAGCGATCGATCTCGGCCAATTGGAAGCGGCTTGCGACCGACGCACCCGGATCATTGCCATCAGTTGGGTCGCTTTTGCCAACGGCTGGCGGCACGACCTGGACCAATTGGCCGAGATAGCCCACCGCCACGGGGCCCTGTTGTTCGTCGATGCGATCCAAGGCTTGGGCGTCTTCCCGCTGGATGTCCGACAGACGCCGATCGATTTCCTAGCGGCCGACGGGCACAAGTGGCTCTTGGGACCGGAAGGGGCCGGCGTCTTCTTCACCCGTCGCGAGCATCTCGATCGGCTCCGGCCGGTAGGCGTCGGGTGGAATAGCGTCGTCGGGGCGAATGATTTCAGTCGGATCGATCTGACGCTCAAACCGTCGGCCGAGCGATACGAAGGCGGCACGCCCAACACGCCGGGACTGATCGGCCTGGAAGCCAGCCTGGAGCTACTGGGCCGATTCCGCAGCGAAGCGATCGCCCGACGCGTGCTTCAAATCACGGACCTGGCATGTGAGCGGCTGCAACGGATCGGGGCCGTTATCCAGAGCGACCGCAACGAGGCCCACCAAAGCGGGATCGTCTCGTTCGAGCTGCCCGGCCGCGATTCCAAGGCGGTCCGCCAAGGCTGCCTCGAGCGAAATGTGGTCCTCAGTTGCCGCGACGGCCGGCTGCGAATCAGCCCCCATGCCTACAACGACGCCTCGGACATCGACCGGCTGATCGAGGCCCTCGTTTAGCATCCGCCGGCACGGCGGTGAAATGTTTAGCATCCGCCGGCACGGCGGTTTGAAGCGTAGATCCCCCCGATCCGCAAAGCCGCCGTACCGGTGGATGCTAAACGGCCTGACGGTCAACCGTGAGCCGTTTGCGGGCCGTCCCCCCTTTCGGTTTGCGGGTCTACCGTGTACATTGGCAGGCGACTTCCTCAACGAAAGGACGGCTTCCGATGACTCAACTCTCCGCACGCGTGGCCGTGTATCCCGGCTCGTTCGACCCGATTACGCTGGGACATCTCAATGTGATCGAACGGGCCAGCGGGCTTTTCGACCGATTGATCGTGGGGATCGGGATCAACGTCGACAAGCGGTCCATGTTCGAGCCCGACGAACGAGAGGAACTGGTTCGTGGGGCGATCGCCCACTTGGACAACATCGAGATCCGCACGTTTTCCGGTCTGGCCGTCGAGTTTGCCAAGGATTGCGGCGCCCGGGTGATGGTTCGCGGCGTGCGGCCGATCACCGACATCCCGGCCGAGTTGACCATGATGATGGCCAACCGCCGCTTGGCCCCGGAAGTAGAGACCGTCTTCATGATCGCCGACGGCGAGTTGGCCCACGTCTCCAGTTCGCTAATCAAGCAGATCGCCCCGCTAGCCGGCGACGAAGAGCTATCCCGCTTCCTACCCCGCAACGTGGTCGAAGTAGTTCGGGCTAAGGTCAAAGGCGGCTAAACGGATCAGCGACCCCGCGCCCGCGTTACTCTACGCGAGTGTATCGAACGTTCTTGGTGAACAGTTTGGGAGCCGACGACTCAATGAAACGAATAAGGTTTTCCGGCGTATCGTCGATGGTTGCCCCGCTCCCCTTGATTGTGCCTGCTTCGATGGATTCTCTTACGAACTTCTGGTCCACGGCCCAAACATCGAGGTAATTCTCGGTCAGGTCGTACTTGAAGACCTCGTGTTTTGCGACCGCAGACATCAACTCCTCGGTCGTGGAGCCACGTAGCTGGGACATGGTTCTGGACGTGTTGGCAACATTGAAGAAGCTCTTGTCACCAAGCCTACTTGAAAAGCCGACTCGGTGATGCAAATAGAATGAAGGTTTTTCGCCCTGGTTCACCAGCACCAGTTCCATCCAGTTGGACTGCCCCACGATATTGCCGGTTCCTACGTGAAGATAGTACGTCTTGCCGTCGATAATTGCTCGCCATGTGCCTACAACACGCTCGTCGATTTGGGCCTGAAGCGGATCCGAGAGCGGGCGATTTGATTCCAGGCCATAATCGGCCTCTGCCCGCATGGCGAAGCCCGGCAGCAACAGACTCGCCAACGCAATCCAAGACAGCGTGAATCGCCGGTGTAACATGATCGTCTCCTTGCAGCAGTTGAGGTTGGTCGCAGACGTCCACCGATAACACAACCTATGCTATGGAATTCGAAGCACAACGTCAAGCACCCTCCCGCCTGTCGGTGGGAGTGGGGCATGGTTTGCCGGATTGTCTATTTGTCGCTTTGTATGGCCAATAGAAACCTCCCGACGTTGGGTCGGAACGGCCGATTCGAAAGTTCCAGGCAATCGTATCCATAATTGTCTCATTTTCCAATGTACCCCTCCATCGTAGCCTTTCCAAAGAAGCACCCACCCATAGGTGTGGTTCTGGGCCGTAGAATTCAAGAATTGTACTGAAAATCCGGATTTTCCCCTTGTCTCGCGAGAAGATCGCCGATAGAATGTTCCCGTATAGGGAATACTTATAATGTTCCCATGGAGGGATCGTTCATGGATGTTCGACGATGAAGGTTGTCGGGAAGAGAGCATTGGAGGACTTCAAACGGCGACATGCCGACGTGCGCTCCCATGTTGACGCGTGGGTTTGTGAAGTCGAAGAAGCGCAGTGGCAATCGTCTCACGACATTAAGGCAAAGTACGCTACAGCAAGTTTCCTCGGAGACAACCGTGTTGTTTTCAACTTGAAAGGAAACAGCTACCGTCTGGATGTGAAAGTCAGCTATGAGAATCAAGTCGTTCTGATCAAGAGGATCGGAACACATGCGCAGTACGATAACTGGAAGTTCTAGAGAGGGCGACAAAATGATCAAGGTTATTAAGACCGAATCAGATTACGACCAGGCCCTCGCTGCCGTCGAGGCTCTGATTGATCGTGATCCTGATCGAGGCACGCCGGAAGCGGATCAACTGGAGGTGCTGTCTCTGTTGGTCGAGCAGTACGAATCGAGAAACTTCCCTTCGTCGCTTCCTGACCCCATCGAGGCCATCAAGTTCCGCATGGAGCAGCAAAACCTAACGCAACGCGATTTAGTGCCGTTCATCGGCAGTCGCAGCAAGGTTTCAGAAGTGCTTTCCCGAAAGCGCCCGCTTACGCTTTCGATGATCCGATCGCTGCATTCCAATTTTGGCATCCCGGCTAGGGTTTTGTTGCAAGAACGTGATCCCTCGGTTCTGGAGGAGAGTGGTATCGACTGGAGCCGCTTTCCGGTCCGTGAGATGGTGTCCCGAGGATGGGTGACCACGCAAGTAACAAACGTACGAGAGGGGGCTGAAGAAATCGCCCGCGAGTTCTTTGCTAGACTCGGTGACGTGAAGCCTGCTGTCGCGATGTTCCGCAAGACGAATCATGTGCGGAGCGCTCGGCCTATGGATGAGTATGCTCTAGCCGCGTGGAGCGCGCGGGTCGTAATCCAATCTCGCGACGACCCGGCTCCCGTGCCATTCGAGACGGGAACTGTCGATCTTTCTTTCATGCGTGAAGTGGCAAAGTTGAGTTGGTCGGATAGCGGACCGCTATTGGCGCAGGAGTATCTCAAGAAACACGGCATTCCACTGATCATCGAACCGCATTTGCCGCGTACGTATCTCGATGGCGCGGCGATTTTGGTAGAGACGGACCGTCCGATCATTGGATTGACAATACGACACGATCGAATTGACAACTTCTGGTATTGCTTAATGCACGAGTTGGCCCACATCGCGTGCCATTTGGACGCTGGGGTATTAAGATTCTTCGACGATCTGGATGTCGAAGGCCAAGGCAATACTAGGGAAGAAGAGGCAGACGAACTAGCTGGTGAAGCATTGATCCCAAACGACGCTTGGCAGGCAAGTCCGGCCAGGAATCATCGATCAGCGGAAGCGGCCGAACACTTGGCGAGGAAGTTGGGCATCCATCCGGCTATTGTGGCAGGACGCATGCGACACGATTCCAACAACTATCGGATGCTCAATCAACTCGTTGGGCATAGTCAAGTACGAAGACTATTTTCCAACAGCGCCAAGGCCCCCAGGCCGTAGAACGTATATTCTACGTCGACCGTGTCGTCGAACGCGCCGGCATGGAACCCGCCGTCGGGCCGTTCGAGTGATAGAACGTATCGTTTGACGGCCGCCGTATTGATTCGGTCGGCGGCGCCGAGGTCGCACAGGGCGACCAGCCCGGTGAAGGTGCTTAGTAGGTCGGCGACCGGGATTCGGGAGTTGGCTCGAAGTCCGCCTTCTTCGGTTTGCATGGCGGCGAGAAACTCGCCCGCGGCCGTTCGGGTGGAATCGTCCAACCGATCGACCATCCGCAGCAGGCCGATCGCCGCGGCCGTGGGGTTGGTGCCACTGTGTCGTGCCGGGTCGATTTCGACGAATCCGCCGTCGATGCGTTGCCGCGAGCCGATCATTTGCGCGATCGCGTCGGGATCCTCCGGCGGCGCGCCGGCCAACTCTTTGCAGGCGGTCACCAGGAACGTGTGGTACGTGCTCGACGGTCCGCCGCGCTCGCTCTTGGCGTAGCCGCCGTCGGGTCGACGCAGCGGCTTGACGAACTGCGTCAGGGCTTCTTCGCGGCGGCATCCGGTCTTCTGGAAAACGTCGATCCCGGCGGCCATCTCGACCAAGGCGGCCCCCATTGTCAGCGAGAGGAAGTCGATACTACCGAGCGGCCGGTCGATTTGTTGCCCAAGGAACTGGCCCGCCCGGGTGGCAATCGGCTCGTCCAAAACTCCCAGCATGGCCAGCGCCCGCAGTGCAAAGCCCGTATAATAAGGATCGCTCTGCCCGGCCCGGCCGGCAAACCCCCCGTCGTCGCGCTGTTGAGTCTTCAGGTAGTCCGCGTGCCGATCGCGAACCGCCTCGGGCAACCTCTCGGCCCCGGCCACCACGCGCAACGTCAATTCCACCAAGTAATTCATGGGGGCGTACCCCGCGTTCCGCCATGCAATAAGGCCTTACGGTATAGGTTATTGCATTGACTTGGGGATGACAGAAACGGCCTCCATGGGATCAACATTGGGGGTAACAGCAACCATGTTTCCCTTGGCAAGGAGGTCGAATGATGATCATGGCAGAAGTGGCGGCGTTTGACAACCTCGGAAAACCGAGCGAGATGGACGAGGCTTTGACCCCCAAATACCATTGATGCCAAATACCATTGATGCCAGATACCACTTGATGCCAGATACGGGTCTCGACGCCGGGCGTCCGTGATTGAACGTGTGCCGTATTGTGTCCCCGGCCCCGGGTCACTCAGCGGGGAAGTGTGCGGGTTTTTGTCTTTCGCGAGCGGCGCCGGCCGAATAGGCCCGAGCGATCTTCTTCGGCTTCCAGGCCGTAATCGAGCAACTCCAACGTGTTGCGACGAATCACGCGTTGATTCTTGTCAAGCTCTTTCCGCGTGTGGCTAAGAATACCGCCGGGCATGTCCGTGGAAGTGAATGCCAATATTGTGACGGTCCCCCGCTCATGTTTGTTGACCGCGCGTACCACCGCCGCGTTGCTGGTCTGGGCCCCGATCTTCCAGGGCATGTCCAAGGCGGTCACTTCAACCGTCATTTCACTTAGCACTTTCTTGCCATCGGCGCCAAGCGTAATGCTCTTGCGGCGGAGGATGTAAGGGGCTTGCTCCGGCGAATAGAAGATCTTCGTAACACTGCTGGCCGTCGGGCCCGGACACTTGATCTCGATCACCCGGATGGGAATCTTCCGGTTTTCGATGGTCACGGTCGAGGGGCCGAGGTCCTTGATCGAAATGTCTTTGCAGATCTGCTCGCCGTGGAAGCCCTGCTTGACCATTCGCGGGGCCGGCTCCAAACGCTTTCCCGCAACGTCCACGGTTACCGAAATCTCCAGAGTGACCCCGTCCTCGTCCACTTCCACCAGGGTCGTTTTGGTTTCGGTGATGCTGGTGCTGGAGACTAGGCCGTTTTCGTCGAGTTCTTCGGCCACCACGCGGACAAGTTTCCAGGCGCCGGGCTTGAATCGGGCCCATGAGTTGTGTTCCGGCAGAATGCCTGCCGTCTGGGCGCCGAACGCGACAACCGGCGCACCGCTCGCCAGAAAAAACACCAGCAGTAGGGAAGCCAAACGTTGCACGCCTCGGATCTCCATACGGAACTCGGGCAGGAACAGGGCAGGGTCCGTTCTTACCAATAAGGTAGCTCGGTCCTGCGTCCCGTGACATCCCGAATGCCGCTCGTAACGATTATCACAAAAGAACTCGGCCGAAAGCACGATTATACCGTATCCGCCGCCGATTACACCCCCCTCGACTAAATCGCCGAATCCTCTCCTACGAGCACAGCGTCTACAAGCATAACGTCTACAAGCATAACGTCTACAAGCATAACGTCTACAAGCATAACGTCTATGAGCACAACGGCTCCGCCGAGATGGGGGGTGTCTCACGCTCGCCGCACAACGCTTCTACGGCAGAGACCAACTCGACATCTTGACGCGGAAAAACGGTCCTCAGGTCCAGCAGGAGCCGATCTTGTTGGACTCGGCCGACGACCGACCGTGGTCCCTGCCGCAAGGCCGACGCCAGCCGATCCACGCTCATCCCGCTAGGTCGAATCGCCACGCACCAGGTCGGCAACTCTTGGCTGGGAATCGAGCCGCCGCCCAGATAGGTCACTTCCGCGATGGCCTCGGCTTCGTCCACCGCTTCGAGGGCAGCGATCTGCGGGGCCAGCCGCTCGGCCCGGTTCTTCAGGTTCTCGACCGACGTGCTCAAGAGGCTCAGCAACGGGATCGCACGGCAGGCTTTCTCCGGATCGCGATACAGCCGCAACGTGGCGGCCAAGGCGCCCAGGGTCAGCTTGTCGACGCGCAACGCCCGGGCCATGGGATGTTTTTCGATCCGTTCGATCATACTCTTCCGGCCCAGGATAATGCCGCATTGCGGCCCGCCCAACAGCTTGTCGCCGCTGAAGAGCACCACGTCGGCGCCCGCCTTGAGACTCTTCGAGGCCATCGGCTCGTTTTCGAACCCGAACTGCGCGAAATCGATCAAGGCCCCGGAACCGATGTCGTCGATCACGGGCAGGTCGTTGCGACGGCCCAAGTCGACCAGATCGCCGATCCGCACTCCGGCCGTGAATCCGACCACAACGAAATTGCTCGGGTGGACCGCCATCAGGGCGCCGGTCGATTCGCCGATCGCTTCGGCGTAATCGTCGATTCGCGTTCGGTTGGTCGTACCCACCTCGCGAAGCACGGCGCCGCTGGCGGCCATCACGTCGGGTAGCCGGAAGCTGCCGCCGATTTCGACCAACTGACCGCGGGAAACAACCACCTCGCGGCCCGGGGCCAAGGCGGCCAGGGTCAGCATGGTGGCCCCGGCGTTGTTGTTGACCACTATCGCCGCTTCCGCGCCCGTTAGTTCCTTCACAAGACCCTCCACGGCCCATTTGCCCAGCGAGCGGTCTCCCTCGGCAAGGTCCAACTCGACGCTGGCGTAGTCGCGGGCCAGGGTTACCATTTCGCCGATCGCTTCCTCGGCCAACGGGGCTCGACCCAAACCGGTGTGCAACAAAATGCCCGTCGCGTTGATCACCGGCCGAAGCGCCGGCGTCTCTCCCTCAACGATCCGCTGGGCAATCCGGTCGGCCAGATCGCTCACGCTCGGCAGCGTCTTTTCCGAGGCGGCCGTTTGGACTTCATCGCGGGTCTCTTCCAGCACGGCACGAACCGTCGAGACAACCGCGTTGTGACTGATTCGGTCGACCAACTTCTTCAACTGGGGACTTTCCAGCAGATCGTTGACCGACGGAATACTCCGCAATGGATTGACACTCATGAGATTCTCTCCTTGTTCAGATTGGTCCCCTCTCCCTTTGGGAGAGGGTTAGGGTGAGGGCTTGTGTGTCTTTTCTATGCCCTCACCCCCGGCCCCTCTCCCAAAGGGAGAGGGGAGATTGAATTGGCTCCCTCTCCCAAAGAGGGGAGATTGAATAAAAGTCCACTCACTACTCACACAACACGCGCACATCGCCCTCTCGGCGCGTGAACCGGATGCGATCAAGGTACTCACACAAGGGTACGGCATATTTTCGCGTTGTTTCTAGGATCTCCCGAATTTGGCTGACTGTCAAGCCGTTGCCGTTAGTCAGCCGGTCGGCCAGCAGACTTCGCATTTGTCGCTCGTGTTCTGCCTCGAGGTAGAACTCGGCGGAAATCTCGGTCAGCCGGCCGTCGGCAGCCGCCAACTGGATCAGTTGCGGCACGGCATTGCGATTGCGAGCCACTTGGGCCTGGATCTGTTGGACCGTGGGCGGTTGGTAGCCCGCGTCGCGATGGATCTCGACGATTTGTTCCAGCAACTCGCGCTGCTTCACGGAGAGTTGCGGGCCATGGCCGGCCAAGGCGATCCCGCGCTCGCTGAGCGTAATCTCATCGGCCTCGGCCATCCGCCGCAGTACTACGCCGAGCATCCCCTCGCTGCGCAGGTAAGTGAAATGGCTGGCAAGCTGCGAACGATCCAAGAGAGTCTTCAGGGGATTCTCGTTGTGCATCTTCTTCAGCACCGCGGCCACTCGCCGGGAAATCCGCTCGATCACCCGACGATGCACGCGGATGGTCCGGGTGGGCGACACGTCGAACTCGACCAGATCGCCGCGGTCGGCCAGGGCCCGGCTGGCGCCCTGCACGTCGTCGACCCCGGCGGTTCGGGCCAAATCTTCCGGCCGCCACCCGTCCCATCCTGCAAAAAACAAGGCCGCCGACGCCCGTGACACCGTATCGTCCGCGGCAAGGTCGGCCAAGAATTCCAAGGATTGCTCGTCGCGCCGTCGCAGCTTGGGTGCATCCGGATCGAGCACCCGGCCGCCGCCGATCGTCATGACGGGCGATTCGCTACGCACTACAAACGGTTGGCCCCAAGTAGTCACGGCCGGCCGGTTGAGGAACACTTGGGCCGCGGCCCAATCGCCGGGGGTGAGTTGATCGCGATCCAACAACACAACCCGCGCCATTAGTTCGGCCGTGCCGACGTGCAATCGCACCAAGGCCCGGTTTTTCAGCGGACGTGGCGCCGAGGGCAGCAGGTTCAACTGGATCGACAAGCGTCGGCTGGGAACCAAGTGTCCCGGGGTGGCCAATTCCTGGCCGCGCCCTATGGCCTCATGAT
>CAYYOX010000096.1:0-12405 GCA_964473065.1 uncultured Planctomycetaceae bacterium
GCTGTTGGTCCAAGCGTTTGCCGACGTGAAAGACAACTGCGACTCGGGCCAGTTCATAGCCGTGCAGAAAGCGGCCGCCGCCGCGCTGGACGATCCGGAGATCCCCCGCCAGGTTCACGATAAGTACCAGCGCCGGCTAAAGAAGTTGGTCGACGTGCTTTCCCGCTGCGGGTTCGATTGCCAAATGCCGGGCGGATCCTACTTCCTCTACACGCGAAGTCCGAAAGGGATCGACGGCGGGCAAACGTTCGACACGGCCGAGGCGGCCGGCCAATACCTGATCACCGAGCAATCGATTTGCACGGTCCCCTGGGACGACGCCGGGGCCTTCCTGCGATTCTCCGCCACCTACGAAGCGCCCGACGAAGCCGCCGAAGACGCCCTAATGCGGGAAACCGAGCAACGCCTGAAGCAGATTAAACTGCTCTTTTAAGAAACCGTTTAGCGGTCTTACCTTGCCCGACGTTCCATTTCAAACTCAATCCGTGTCTGAGAAATGTTGTGAATGGCAAGAGCTACTCCAGTCGGCTGCTATGTTCCCGCATTCTTGAGAGTCAGGCGTTCTTACGAATCGGGCTCGCCGGCGAGTGTTTCTTCGGCGGCCGAGGCGACTTTGCCCGGTGTTTCGTGGCGTGAACGGGCGAATTGCTCGAAGCCCTCGGTCAACTCGGAATCGAGTCGCGGTTGTTCCTGAAGTTGCCAAGGCAGTCGAACGGTGAAGGTGCTGCCCTTACCCAACTCGCTTTCCGTGGTAATCTCTCCGCCGAGCAACTTACACAATTCCTTGACGATCGAAAGCCCCAGCCCGGTGCCCGAGTATTCCCGGGTCATGGCATCGCCGTCGGGTACGGCGGTGCCGCCTTGGCGAAACTTCTCGAAGATCGCCCGCTGGTCTTCCTCCGCGATCCCCACGCCCGTATCGATGATTTGTAGTCGCAACCGGTTCTCGGCGTCGCGGCTGGCGGAAACGGTGATCCGTCCTCCCTCGGGCGTGAACTTGATCGCGTTGGAGAGCAAGTTGTTAATCACCTGCTGCACGCGGGCCTGGTCCTGATGCAGCGGCGGCAAGCCCGGGTCGATGTGTGCCTTCAAGTCGATATTCTTCTTCTCGGTCAACGGCCGGGCCATGTCGCACTGGGCGCGGACCACCTGCTCGATCTGGAAATCGGTCAGCCGGACGTCCATCTTGCCGCTTTCCATTTTGGCCAGATCGAGAATGTCGTTGATCATATCCAACAGCACCCGACCCGACGACTGGATGTTCTGCACGTAGCGCAGTTGCTTCTCATCGAGCGACTCGATCGATTCGAGTACTTCGCTGAACCCCAGGATACTGTTAAGCGGCGTACGGAGTTCGTGGCTCATGGTGGCCAGGAAATCGCTCTTGATCGTATTCATTTCGTACAGCCGCATGTTGACCTGGGCCAACTCATCGACCTTGCCGTCCAGATCGGTGTTCACATGGCGGAGTTCATCCTGGGTGGAGACCAGATTGCGCAACATGCGATTGAAGGAGACGGCCAACGACTCGAATTCATCACCCGTGCGAATGTCGGCCCTCAGCGCGATATCCCCATGGCTGATCGCATCGCTGACGTCCCGCAAATGCCGCAGCGGTTTGACGATCACGTAGCGGACAATCACATAGGAAGCCACCATGGCCAAGAAGACGGTCACAATGGCGAGGGTCAGCAGGATGGCTCGATTCTTGTTCAGGGCCCGCTGCGTTCGTTCGTTGGAGATCGTAACCCGGGCAATCGCCATCAAGTCGCCCTCGATCAGCGGCGCGCTGGCGCTCACTCCGCTGCCAGCCAGCGACATGCCCCCTTGCATCGACGATAACGAGGTGGAAGCCAGAGCGCCGTGGCAAGTCACGCACACGGGGGCGTCGGCATGAATCGGCTGATAGTATTGGTACTCCTTTTGGCCTTGCGTGAATCTCTCTTCAAACGGGGGAACCTCGGAATCCGAGATTCCTTGCAAATCGGAATTCACGAAACGGGCCAGAATCTTTTCCTCGCCGGGATCTAGCTCTTCCTTCATTTCGTCGTCAGTTTCCGATTCGGGCGCTTCCTCCTGGGGGCTTCCTAGTTTGACGATGGGGCGACCGGTGCGGTCCAGCGCGATAAACGCGTAGCGGTATTCCTCCTTGCTGAGGCTGGCCGTCAACTCGCGGACCATCTCGCGGACCATCTGGCTATACCGCTCGTCCGTTTCGAGCTTCTCCGCATGCAAAGCCACCTGACTCTGAATGACCAACAGCCGACACGTGTTCCGGTTCTGGTCGCGGACAATCCTCTCCATCCGGCTGCCGTAGATCAAGAAGCTGGCCGTGATCAGCACCAGCAGGCAGACCCCGAACAGGATCCGGCACTTCCGCTCCAGACTGGTCTCGCCCAACACGTTTTTGATCGACCGATAGGACATGACATTCGCAGATCGAGAAGACGACATTACCCAATTTCCGCATTCTACGGAAATCGGCCCAAATACGCCAGAGGGAAAGGGGTCGCAAAAACTCGGGGGGGCCATGAACAGGTTTGTGCAAAGTACGGACCGAATAGGCCGGCATGGATACAGCGAGGAGAGAATAGCGAGGAAAATGAGAAAGGAGGAAAATGGGAAAAAAGGCCGCATACCGCCGGGATATCAAGCCAATGATGGTCGCACAGAAGCGTAAAGACGCTGAGAAGAAACCTAGAAAACTCGTAGCCGTTCACAGAAAACTGACGGATAGCTGTTTTGAGTAGAGTAAACGAGGGACAATAGTTGTTTAGGTTTTGGTCTACATCTGTTTCGGGGTTTCCCCGGTTGTGGCTCAATACCCGCATACCTTGCCGCTATTGTCGCCTCGCTCCTGAAAAACCGACCACAAGGCCGTGAACCGAATAGTACACTCTTGCGCAGAACAGGGTGTGATCCTGGAGGGCATACTCTACAAAGCCGCGACCGCTGGTCGCGCCCGGGAATGCCGGCAGCCGGGCGCGACCAGCGGTCGCGGCTTTATAGGGAAAGAGCCATGGCCGCTACGGTTGCGACCATGGCTCGTCAGTTTTGAGCGGTGTGATCGGCTTACTTGGCGATCAGGGTGAGGATGGAGATGTGGTAGCCGTCGCCGCAGGCGGGACCGCCGGTTGTGCGGGCGCCCGTCTCGCCGCTGCCGTAGAAACCGAAGACGGGCGTCTCGCCGACCACTTCGCGGATGGCCGCCAGCTCGTCGGGGGCATCCTCGGCCAATAACATGCGTCGTCCGCCGCAGTCGAACGCGAGGATCAGCGCGGCCTTCTTGCCGCCGAGCGCCTCGGTGCAGGCTTTCTTCGCAGTGGCCAGCACGGCCTCTTTGCTCGTTTGGTCCTTCAACATCGAGGAGCCGCAAGCGAACTGGCGGGTTGCCAGGGTCCAAGGGTTCATCTGGGTGGGGCAGTGGCCTTGGTCATCCGTGCGCGCGCCCTGGGCGCCCCCGCCGGCGAGCACCACGTTCTCGCCCAACTCGCTGGCCGCGCCCTTGGCCAAGGGATCGTTGGCCGGCCCGTGGCAGGCGCCCATCAGCAACACGATCTGGCCCAGCGAATCGCAGATTTCGGCCTTGGCCAGTTCTGCACCGATCCGCTTGCCACACGCTTCGTGGCCGCCCTCGAGGTTCGAGATGGTCGGCACGACCTGGATCTCGCCACCCAGCGCCATTACGGCCACGGTGCCCGTGTTGCAGTCTTGGGTGATCGGGGCATAGGCCGCACAGCCGTAGACGATCGAGGCGTCGAACACGGAGTTGACGCCGTCGAGCATGGCCTTCTTGGCCTCGATACCGCCTTCGATCTGATCGAAGACCAACACGACCTTGGGCTGTTGATCACCCAGCGCGGCCTTGGCTTTGGCGGCCGCCTCGGCGCCGGCCTGCTTGGCATCGGTCAGGTTCGAGTAGCCGTTACCCTGGGCAATGCCGGCGGTGGCACTACAACAACCGCCCTCGGCACAACATTCGTCTTCCTCGGCAACCGCACCGGTAAACATCACCACGACCGACAGTACACAGGCCAAACCGGCCACAAACAACATTCTGCTTCGCTTCATCACAGGGTCTCCTCGGGTCAAGAGTTGAAAATGTCGAAATCAACGCTACACGCGTATCGCCCTATCATAACCGAAGCGACCCGGCATGGCAAATGCCCGGAAAACAGGGGGTGCCGTGGGTGGCTGGGGCAAAGCGAAGCGGTGCCCCAGGAATTGAATCGTCTGGGGCTTCGCTGCGCTGCGGCCGCCAGCCACCCGGGCCTGTTATCCCGGGTTTTCTACAGAGCAGGTCCTGCTCCCTTTCCTTGCTCTGAGATCGGAACTCCCATAACTCTTCCTTTTCCTCTCCATTCCTTAGGGTTATAATGCGGCCTTAGTTTGACGTAGTTTTGGTAGCCCACGAGACAAAGGAGTCAACCGGATGGCAGTGCCTGACGCGGTGGCCAAGCGGATGCTCTCGCTGCACAAGGACGTGGAGTCTACCAAGACGGCTCACGCGAAGACCGTCCTTCAACGTCAGATCGACGCCACGGACCGGCAGATAGACCGGCTGGTGTATGAGTTGTATGATCTGACCGACGAGGAAATCGCGATTGTGAAAGAGGCGACGGGATGACAATAAGAGTGGTTGTTCCACTCACGCCCGAACCATAAAATGCGGACAGTGTCCTATATCTCAATGGCAAATAGGTGACTTTCCCCATTATCCCCAGCCCGACGCACACCACCAACGAAGGGAGATTAGCGTGACACAGGCGCACATCCAGTTCAAAAAGTTGATCCAGGACTCG
Source organism: uncultured Planctomycetaceae bacterium (assembly GCA_964473065.1). Classification (GTDB taxonomy): domain Bacteria; phylum Planctomycetota; class Planctomycetia; order Pirellulales; family Thermoguttaceae; genus CAYYOX01. The sequence continues at coordinate 4,803 of CAYYOX010000096.1, forward strand.
CAGACGTATGAGAGTTTCGATGTGAGCGATGACCACATGGTCTCAAGGATCGTGTTCGATCTTGAGGTCGCCGGAGGGCAATACCCAAACATGGTCGTCGAGGTGAGTCAGCCGTACGGCACGAGATACGAGATCGAGCCGCTGGAAGTGGGAAGGCCCATTGGACCCTATAAGGGCCCATGGAACCACAGCGCATTCAGCGAACACTGCGAACGTTACTACCGCAGGCTCGTAGGTCAGAGTGGTAGTAGCATCCGCATCGAGGAGGGTGCTAGCAACACCCGCATGTGGAACAACACGGTCGTTCGGGAAATGCAAGCCACCATCGAGTTGCCGGAGGCGGGTAGCGAAGCTTGGTAGCTGAGAAAAGCGGGATAGTCACCTATATTTCAAGAGTAAACAGGTCACTGTCTCCATTATACAAGAAGTATTTGGAAACAGGCGGAGTTGGAGGACCAACCATGAAACAGTACACGGTAATCTACGAGTGGGCGGGAAAGAACTACTCGGCCTACGTGCCCGATCTGCCGGGCTGTATCGCCTGCGGGGATACCCTGGAGCAGACCGAAGCGCTGATGAAGGAAGCCGTCGAACTGTACATCGCGGCGCTGAAAGAGGAGGGCAAACCGGTTCCCGAACCGCTCACCAAGGCCCGTCCGATCAGCGTCACCGCGTGAACCGGGTGTTGCTCGGCGGAAGCTCTTGCGGTCAGAGCTTGAACACTGAATAGTGTCTTCTGCGCTTGGAACGGCAGTCGTGCCCGAACGGCGCCACGCATCGTTATCTGATGATGGCGAAATCGCCGGACGCCCGTAGACGGCCCTCGGCCACACGAGATTCTGGGATTGGGTCGTCTTGCCCGGCGAAGTTGGCGATGATAGGATAACAGGGAAAGAGGGTGAAGGTCGCGACTAATCGAGGTGCCGCTATGAACGGTCAATGGAAAGAAGTGGTAAGGCTGGCCTTTCGAGGTCAACGGTTCGAGGATCACGCCCTGGACTTGACGGCCCTGGGCGAACTGAGCCAGTTTCAAAAAATGGTAGCCGAGACGGCCAAGGCCCTGTGGCGTGCCGCCCATCCTGACCGGGAGCGCCTTCCGAAGGGGTTCCAGGAGCGTACCCGGTTGTGCTTGCGCAAGATCGAAGAAGGAAGTGCGGTTGCCCCGTTGGAGGTCTTCGTTGAAGAGCCGGAACAAATGGCATTCATTGAACCGGAACCTGTCGAGGCGGACGAAGCGATTGCGCTTGCCCACCGGGTCTTCGAAGCTCTCGAGCGGGACCAACCTCTGCCGGAGAACTTCCCGAAATCGTTGGTCCCCGAATACGAACGCTGGGGCCAAGGTTTGGCCGAAGACGAGACTATCGAACTGATCCTGCCGGGAAAGAAAGCGGCCCGACTCACGCCCTTGTCCCGTTCGCGCCTGGCCGGCTTCGGCGAGGTTCCGCATGAGGATCAGGTGGACGTCACGGGCGAGGTATTGGAAGCGGACGTTCGCCAAGGGCGTTTCCATGTTTGGTTGGACGAGAAGACAGGCGTAGCGGTCAGGTTCTCGCCCGAGCAGGAAAACGACGTGACCGAAGCGCTGCGCCAGCACCGCACGCTTCGACTTCGCGTGAGAGGACGAGGCGACTTCTCACCGCAAGGCAAACTGCTGTGCGTCAACGAAGTGGAGGAGTTGCGACTTCAGCCGCGGGGAGATCGACCGTATGATGCGACGGCTCCAGCCATTGAGGACGTCTTGCACGACTTGGCGCGTCAAGTTCCCCAAGAGGATTGGGGGAATCTGCCTCCCGACCTGACCGACAACCTGGATCATTATCTGTACGGGACGCCCAAATGATGACCACGGTATTTGCGGATACGGTCTACTGGGTCGCCACGGTGCTACCGAAAGATCAGTGGAAGGAACCCGCCCGGCGAGCCAAGGAATCACTGGGAAGCGTCCGTCTTTTGACGACCGACGAAGTACTGATCGAGTTCTTGGCGTCGCTTTCTCACGGCGGAGAACATGTTCGGCGTCAGGCCGTTCAAATGGTGCGGGCGATTCTCGACAACCCAAACGTTACAGTCCTTGCACAATCGCGAGATTCCTTCCTGGATGGGATGCATCTATACGAACAACGCCCTGACAAGGAATACAGTCCGACCGATTGTATCTCGATGAACGCCATGAGGCGCGAATCGGTCAAGAAGATCCTGACCAATGACCGCCACTTCAAGCAAGAGGGATTTGTGGTATTGATGAATGGGGAGTCACCTGGGTAGAGTCGGAGCGGATGACTGGGTCAGACTCGAAGTATTCCATTTAGCCTCATAGGGTTCCCGCTGGCTCACCAAAGCGGGAAGGTCACCCATTCTCGCTTGGCTATTTCTCATTTAGCGTGTGAGATAAGGAAGGTGGGCCTCGCTCGCGGCTGAATGAAGCGAAGCCCCAGTCCTTGAGCCGCTGGGGCAGCGCTGCGCTATGCCCCAAGCCACCCATCACGGTCCTTTCTGCTACTGTGGGTTCGAGGGCATCATGTCCCAGGCTTCCAGCGTGGTGACTTTCGAGGGACCGCCTTCGGAATACAACACCACGCCGAGGCTGTCTTTGCGGGTGGGATAGATCCTTCGCATCACGGCCTGGCGTCCGTTGGCGAAGACTTCGACGACCGACTTGTCGACGTAGACGCGAAGTTTCAACGGCTCGCCGGGTTTCAGCTCGAGCGGGCCGGCTTCGATCGACTTGGGGCCATCGCCGATGCTCGACTTGCGTGTGTCGATCGAAAGCTTCTTCGTTTCGGCGTCGTAGTAGACTAGCGTCTGTTCCTCACCGCCAGGAGAGCAGCGGACTTTCAGGCCGTATCGCGTCGCGCCGTCGCCGCTCATCTCCAGGTCGATCTCGATGCAGTCACCGGTGATGTACTTCAGCTCCATCCCCTTATTGGCCTCGATCGTAAGGTTTTCGAGCTTTTGGCCGTTGTAGCGCAGGCGGTCGAGCTCCTCGGGGGCGTTCATACGCAGACGGCCGTCGTCGCCGAGCGAGAGTACGCGCGGAAGGCTCATCGTGCCGGACCAGCCGTAGTCCATGCGGGTCCCGAATCCCGTGCCGTCGAAAATCCACGCCCACATGATGCGGCGACCGCGGTCGTCGAGCAGGCTCTCGGGCGCGAAGTATGAGTTGTCGACCCAGCTCATTTTCTCGTGGAATGTTGGGTGGAACTGTTCGTTTTTCCAGTCGCCGAGGTAGTAGCGGCAGCCGAGCGTGTGGCTGATGCACAGCAGCATGTGCCGGTTGCCGATGGGGAAGAGATCGGCGCAGGAGACGTCTTCGTTGATCGCGACGCCTTCGACCGTGTTGGCCATCAGATCGCCGACGTAGTTCCACTCGCCGGCGAGGCTTGGGGCTTTGACGATGCCCGGTCGTTTCCCGCCGAAGATGGCGTAATAGGTGTCGCCTTCGACCCAGCCGAACGGATCCCAGGAGTTGTATTTGTCGTGGTGTGGATCGCCGGGCTTGGTTTCCGGGGTGATCGGATTGGAGTCGAGTTTCTTCCACTCGTTCAGTTCGTCGTCCAGCGCGACGGCCATCGCGTTGCCCTGCCCGACTTGGTGGTAACACATGGTCGGTCGGCCGTCTTTGTTGATGAAACAGTTGCCGCTGAACATGCCGGCGACCAGTCCGGTTGGATGATGTCGCCAGTGCAGCAGATCGGTGCTCGATACGTGTCCCCAGTTGTGGCCTCGGGAGTCCTGGAAGATATAGAAGAGGTGGTATCGTCCTTTCCAGAAGATAGCGCCGTTGGGATCGAAGGGCATCCCGGGGCCTTCGGGAATGACGAAGTGATAGCCCGGCCGATGCGGATCGGACAGCAAGCGCTCCCGGAACTGCCGCGAGGCGTTGATCGCGCCGTCAAGGTCCGAGGCGTTGGCTTGCCGGGCCAGCCAGCCGGTGATTTGCCCGGCCTGCACGGCTACCATGGCGCCGTCTTTGCCGTCGAGGATCAGCCGCCCGTCGTTGACGCTGGCCCCGCCGACCAATAGCGTACTGCCGAACGCGCCCATCCGATCGGTCGCCTTGCCGTCCTCGAAGTTCCACCAGGCCCAAGGTTTCGGGCCGGACGATTCGTTGGGTTTCAACGCGGCGATCACGTCGGCGTCGAGTGCCGCCGCGTAGACCCGCGCATCGTCGATGGCGCCGGCAAAGCGGTTTTCGTCTTTCGTGTCGAGGTGCCGTTTGCCCATCATGACGATGCTGTCGGGACCGAACACCACGGGGTCTGACTCCAGCGTGTACTGGGCATATTGCTGGCCGTTGCGATAGATGGTCACTTCCCGACCGCGATAGACGATGGCCATTTGCACCAAGGTGTTCGCGTCGGCCGTTTCCTCGGCATTGGCCGCTTGATCCTTTTGGGTGCGGCGGTAACCGTTGCTGCCGGCCATCCATCGCTTTGGGGCCCGCTCGGCGAAGATAATCCCGTCGAAACGGCCTTTCAGGTCGTCGATGGTCAAGGCGCTTCCGCCGCCTTGATCCAAATTGGCCGGGGCGACCCAAACGACGAGCGTCTTGTCGGCGTTCCGCAGCGGTTCGGCGGCGCGGCCCAGCGACGTAACGGACAGTGTCAACAAGACGGCACACAGCAAAGACTTAGCGATTCTCATTTCGTGCTCCTTTTTCGGTGAGGAAAAGGGACCCAAACAGCCCCCATACAGGCAAGAACACGATAGCAGCCACGGTCTTCGGCGTCAAGCATCTGAGGCTGAGTAGTGTTTTGTGATTCGAGCAGATCCCGTTTAGCAGCGGCCCATTATCGCCGAATCAATAGCTCAGGCTTGAGAGCGACGCGCGTTGGGCGCCGAATGCCGCGCGGCGCAGGTCTCGCAACGAGGCCGGAACCCGTACTACGCCTAAACAGAGCAGCGGTGTGAGCAGGCATCCCCAATACTGATTGAACTCCTGGCCTACGATGGCGAACGCGGTCAGGAACATGCAGGCGGTCAGTCCGCATCGCAGTCCCAACCGGTTGTGCCAGCCGGCCAGTCCGAACAGCGCCAGCACGAGGTACAAGGCCGTGACCCATTGCGGCAGCAAGAGCAGGTAGGCGTTCAGCTGCGCGATGGCGATCACGACTCCGGCCCCGCCTAGTTGGATCCATCCCTCGCCGCGCGCCCGCGCAAAGGGCGTGAGCAACCCGGACACGCTCGGCCAGTGCATGGCGAAAAACGCACCCCAGGCAGCCAACCCGATCAGCCACCCGACCAGTTCCCCCCAGCGCCGGTGCCAGGCCGCGATCAGGGCCGACAGCAGGCAATAGGGCAAGGCCAAGTCGCGAACGAACACGGCGGCTATGCCGGTGGTCACACCCAGCCAGCACCGACCGATGCCGAAACAGCCGATCGACAGCGCAATCAACACCCCGGCCCAAAGCACGGGCATCACGAACAGATCGGCCAAGAGGCACGGCAACAGCGGTCCGGAGAGCAACAAGACGGCGCCCACGGCCTGACCGGGATGGTTATCCTGTTGACGCGAGAGCGCCTCGAACCAGACCAGCATCACGGCCAGGGCCAATCCGCACAGGACAGCCTTGCCCAATTCAGCGTCCGGCAGGTTCCCGATCAGCCACATCGGCAGCGGCGTTCGCCAATTGAACGGGCTTTTGGTGGGATATCCGCGGGCGGTCAACTCGGCGGCCGCCGCATGGTAGTATCCCTCGCCGGCCTGGATCCGATCGACTTCCGCTCGATAGAGTGCCACATCATCCCCGGCTTCGGGACGCTGCTTGCCGACGTTGCCTTGCCGAACCGACGAGAAGGTGACGCCCACGAAAAAGATGGCCGTGATCACCAGCAACGCCAACACGAGACGCGCTTGTTCGCGAGTCAGACGGGCGTATCCGGTCTGGTTAAACTCGAAAGGCATCTGAAACTCCGCTGAGGATCGCACACAGTTCTCTGGGCGCACAACGCCCCACAAGAGAAATGTAGCTTATGCCAGCGCAGATTCGTCCTCCCCTCTCCCATAGGGAGAGGGGACCAATTTGTCTTGCCGATATTGACGATTCTCGCGAATGTGCGTTACTCGGTGACGGCGCCTTCTTCTTGAGCTTCCACGGCCGGTTGGTCGGTCGCATCGGCCGGCTGCGGATCGCTGACTCCCAAAACCAACGCGAGCGTGCCGGCTGCCATGCACAGCAAGGGAACCATGTAGACCTTCTCCCACTGAAACTTCCCGTCGACCGAGTAGCGGTCCATCACCAACCCGGCAAGCTGCGTGCCCAGGAACAGGCCGATGCCGGTGGTCACCAGGATGATCAGTGCCTGGGCCGAGGCTACGATGGCCGGGTCGGCCACGTCGTTGGTGAACATCTGCCCGACGATGATGAAGAACATATAGGCCAACCCGTGCAACGACTGGATCGCGACCAGCAAGATGTGGCTCTTCGAGGTCACGTAGACAACATACATCAGCAGCCAGCACCCGCCGCCGACGACCAGCGTCCACTTCGGCCCCAGCTCTTGATAGAACCAAACCAGCAGGAACAGCGTGCCGACGGCCTGGGCCACTTGGGCAATGGCCATCGCGCCGGGTACGACCTTCGGCGCGATCCCTCGATCCTGCATGAGCTGGGCCGTACCCAGGAAATAGAACTGCATCATGCCCGAGATGACCAGCGAGGCCAGGATAAAGATCAGGAAGTTCAGGTCCCCAAGCATCGCAAACGCGCCGAACATCGGCGCGGCGTCGCCGGCCTGTGCCAGCGGCGGCGTGGCCGGTTGGAACAGACACACGGCCGCCATGATCAGCGAAAGTCCGGCGGCAAGGACCAGGCAATCGCTGCCGTCGCCTTCCGTCTTGCGAGTCATCCGCCACCCGGTCAGCATATAGCCGATCAACGCCCAGGCGACCGGGGCCCAGATGAAGATGCTCCCCCACTGCGCCTCCGGGATATGTCGCATCATCACCGCGTTGACCAGCCCGATCGTCGCCCCGTAGAACATCGAGTAGAGCAGCATCACAACGAACAACGGGCCGAACTTATCGATCCGCGACGCGGCAAACAGCAGCAGGGCCCCGAGCAGATGCGCGACGGCCAGGATCCACCCGGTATCGACATATTTGTCGGCCAGTTGCCCGGCCACCAGCGGCGAGATCATCGTACCCAGCGGCAACGTGGCGTAGATCCATGCGGTCTGCTTGCCGTTCATTTTCAACGGACCCAGCAGCCGAGCAGCCAGCACGGGCATCCAAGCGCCCCAGACCGCATATTCCATGAACATCAACGCACTGACTTTGGTGAACAGCAGATCCACGGCATCCTCCTCGATGGCTTGTGAACGGGGGTTTGTGAAAAACTCGACCGGGAACCATTCCCGCCGCGTGCCACTGCCTCGAAGAAGCAGTGCAACCACGTGGCCGCATTCTAGGAGATTCGCCCCAAGATGAGAACCCCGGGCAAATTTAGCCTGCAAACTGCCTTGCTTGTGGAAAATGGGGACTGGCTCCGAGCGTGAATAGATGCTAAACCCGCCGGAAATCTTCCCGGCTCGGTGCCAGTCCCCTTTTTCCACTCCACAAAACCACATTGCTTGACCCGATTCATGCCGAATCGTACAATGC
>CAYYOX010000096.1:12415-14374 GCA_964473065.1 uncultured Planctomycetaceae bacterium
CGGCTCCGGGGCTTCGCTGCGCTGCGGCCACCAGCCACCCGAAGTCTCACAAATCCCCCCAGGAAACTGCCTTCCTTGACCCGATTCACGCCGAATCGTACAATGCGGGCTTCACTTGTCTTCGGAGAATACCATGTCGGAACTTCAACTGCCAGAACAACTTAACGCTGCGACCGTCTTCGTCGATCGCCATCTCGACGAAGGTCGGGGCTCGAAACGGGCCATCCTCTGCGGCGAGCAAACCGTCACCTATGCCGAGCTGGCCGAGGCCGTCAACCGGACCGGCAACGCCCTGACCTCGCTGGGCGTGCGGATCGAGCAACGCGTGGCCATCCTGCTGCCCGACTCGCCCGAGTGGGTCTTCGCCTTCTTCGGGGCCATGAAGATCGGCGCCGTCGCCGTCCCGATGAACACCATGCTCAAGCCCAAGGACTACGAATACCTGCTGAACGACAGCCGAGCCCGCGTGCTGATCGTCCATCCGACGTTGCTGGAGAACATCAACGAAATCCGCAGCCAACTGAAATACGTCGAACATGTGGTCGTCATCGGCCCGCCGACCGACGATTGCCTGTCGTTGGAAAAGCTCCTCGACGAGGCCTCGCCCGAACTCGAACCGTTCGAGACCAACAAGGACGACATGGCCTTCTGGCTCTATAGCTCCGGCACCACCGGCTTCCCCAAGGGCGCGATCCACCTGCATCACGACATGACCGTCGAGGCCGAGTTGTATGCCAAACGGACCATCGGCCTCGAGGAATCGGATGTTTCATTCTCCGTGGCCAAGTTGTTCTTCGCCTACGGGCTCGGTAACGGGCTCTACTTCCCGTTGTACACGGGCGGCACAACCATCCTGCTGCCCGATCGGCCCGCGCCGGACAAAGTGTTCGAAGTGATCGAGCGTTATCAACCGAGCGTCTTCTACAGCGTGCCGACCAACTACGCCGCGCTACTTCATCTGGCCGAGACGAACGATCTGGAAACCTTGGGCCGCGTGCGGATGTGCGTCTCGGCCGGCGAGACGCTGCCGGCCCACATCTTCGAGAAGTGGCACCAGCGGTTCGGCGTCGAGATCCTCGACGGCATCGGCTCGACCGAGATCCTGCACATCTTCATCTCCAACCGCCCCGGCCACACCCGAGCCGGAAGCACGGGCCAGATCGTCGAAGGCTACGAAGCCCGCATCGTCGACGAGAACGGCGCCGAGGTTCCGCCCCGCGAGACGGGCACCCTGCTGATCAAGGGCGACAGCATCGCGGCCGGCTATTGGAACAAGCACGAGCAGACCAAGGAGACCTTTCAAGGCCAGTGGATCAACACGCACGACAAGTTCCTGCTGGACGAGGACGGCTACTTCTGGTACGCCGGCCGAACCGACGACATGATGAAGGTCAGCGGCCAGGCCGTCTGGCCCACCGACGTGGAAGGCATTTTGCAGCGTCACGAGTCCGTCCTAGAAAGCGGCGTAGTAGGCACAGCCGACCAAAACGGCCTAATCAAGCCCTACGCCTTCGTCGTGTTAAAAGACAGCCAATCCGGCACGCCCGAGTTAGTCAAAGAGCTCCAAGACTTCGTAAAGACAACCACCTCCCCCCACAAATATCCCCGCTGGGTAGAATTCGTAGAAACGCTCCCCAAAACAGCCACCGGCAAGATCCAACGCTACAAACTCCGAGAGTTGGCCGCCGAAAGGCCGCTGGAGTCGCGGTAGGGGGCGAATGGGAAGTGAGCAAGAAGTAGCCTGACCATTTTTCACCGTAACGAAAGGAAATCGCCATGCCGTTGCGAGACTGGTTCGGTCGAAAAAAGAAGGAAGGTCCGCGACAAGTCGGCATCTCGAAAGGAGGGTCCCGGCTGTTGAAGTATGGTGATGCGAACGATGGCAGCTCACCGATGGGGTTCTTGGAAGAATCCACGCTTCTGTTTACCGAAGAACGCGAGAAGGTCTACGGACAGCTC
>CAYYOX010000097.1:0-14368 GCA_964473065.1 uncultured Planctomycetaceae bacterium
GTTCTGGACCTTGCCGCCGGTACGTTGACGATCTTCATCGATCCGTGGGTCAGCACGGCCCAAGATGTGGGCGACGCGGTTAATAACCAGGGGGACTTCGCCGCACTGCTGGACACGGTTCTGGAACCGAACAACAACGGCAGTGGAACGAACCTTAGCCTGGGCGTTGTGGGAACCACCGCGACGCCGGGAGAGGCGACGATCATTCGCGCCGGAGCGAACAACGACATCGTCATCTCTTCCAGCTTGCTTGCACCGGCGATGGGAGTAACCGTGGTCTTCGAGCCTTTGCCCGCCGGCCAGCCGGTGATCGTGACGTACGACGATGTAGCCAAGTTGCTGTCCATCGCTTTTGATCCGGAGACTGCGACTGCCGAAGCCGTGATAGACGCGATCAACCTGCAGGATACGCAAAACGTATTCACTGCGGCGCTGGCAACGACCGTCGATCCGACAAACGATGGAACCGGGCTGTTGGACCAGCCAGCTACCGTAGCCACCACGGGAGGCTTCGGTACGGCAACCATCACGCCGGCAGGGGACAACAACGATCTGAAGATTGCGCCGGCCACTTCGGATCCCACTCTCGGCAACGTAGACATCGTCTTCGAGACCGTCGCTGTGCCGCGCGATCCAGTCGTGGCCCTGTTCGATGCAGGCGCGGGAACGCTGACGGTTTCCATCCTGCCGGGTATCACTACGGCCGCGGACGTCATCCGCGCCATCAACGCCGAAGGCACGTTCATCGCCGACATCGACTTGACCCAAGAGTTGACGAACGATGCCTCGGGCACGATCGACGAACAGGGCACGGTGGCGACCACGGCTGACGTGGCCTTTGCAACATTTGTCGCCCCGGGCGGGAACAACGATCTGACCTTCTCAGCCGCCACACCGGGACCGGAGTACAACGACATCCAGATCATGTTCGTACAGCAAAGGGCCAGCGGCGATCAGGCGTTTGTCAGCTTCGACGCGTCAACCGGCCGGTTGACGATCGATTTGGATCCGGCGGCCGCCACGGCACAAACCGTTGTCGACGCCGTGAATACCCAGGGCACGTTTGTGGCTCAGTTGGATGACACCGCGGAGCCCGGAAACGATGGTTCTGGATTGGTCGTGGCGTTGGGGCTGATGGCTACGGCTTCGATTGTGGACTATGTCGATATTACGGCAAGCGTCTCGTTCCAGGCGCCAGGCACTGTCATTCTCAACGGGGCTATCGTGTTGTTCGACCCGGGAACCAGCCAGCTCACGCTCAGCGGCGCGGCCGACCTGCCCGGACTGTTCACGTCCGTGAAACTTGACGGCGATCTGATTCACGTGATCGGTCACACGGCATCCGGCGTGCTGCCCTATTCGGAGACTCAGCTCGGCGATGTTCGACTCATTCCCGATCCATTCCCAGGGCGCGAACGATATCACAAATTCCAACGCGGCCAGAATAACCTTTACGAAGGGTTCTTCATCGACGACATCATCGTCGGTTTTGCCGAACGGGGTGAAATCATTACGGATGCCGGCGCAGACACGATCTTCAATTCCGTGCCCATCAGCGTTATCGATATCGTCGAAGGCGACTACCAATTGGAGATCCGCCGCGGGCCCGAGTACGGCGATTGGCCGATGGGAAGGTCGCCGTACTATCTCGATCTGACTAAGGCATGGGACACCAACGACCGGATGACCGAAGCGATCACGCTGTTGGCGCCGGAACCGGGGAAGATGTTCCACGGCGAAACGTTCGTGATTAGCGACGGTGTGAACGAGGTGGCCTTCGAGTTCGTCGATTCGCAAGTGGGGACCGCGACCACGGGGATTCCTCTCTATTTCACCGGGCAGGAGACCGACGGCGAGATCGCCGAGATGATCGTCGACGCCATCAACACCCAGACCATCGTCGAGGTCAAGGCCACGTCGATCATCGACGGCATATCCGCGGCGTTCCTCACGACCTTTCAGGTGCAGTATGGCAGCAATCGGGTCGACCTGTTCGGGGCAGCCTGGGTCGAGGGGATCGATTACATCGTCTTCGGCCCCGAGGTCTCGGTGGACGTCGAGCCGGTGAATTTGGAGTTCCCGCAGGGTCCGGTCGAGGTTTTCGGAGCCAGTGCCACGGGCAACGACCTGCGCGACGCCATCCTGGGCCCGGGAATTACGCCCGTCGGCGACGCAGTCCTGATCAGCGGGCTGTCCTCAGCCGGCTTCTGGACGGACGGAGTGAACGAGGGTATCCTTCTGACCTCGGGCGACATCATCTACGCAGAACCGCCCAACAATGGAGACTCTAGCACCGGTTTTGCCTCGGGGCAAGGCGATCCGGATCTGGACGCGGAGTTCGGCTTCACCGGCTTTGAGACAACCCAGGACTCGACGTCGTTGGAGTTCGACTTCATGTCGGACGGCGGGAATCTGTTCTTCCAGTTCGTGTTCGCTTCGGAAGAATACAACGAGTTTGTCGAACTGTTTAACGACGCGTTTGCGTTCTTCCTTGACGGGGTGAACATCGCTTTGATCCCCGGTACGAATATCCCCGTCTCCATCGACAACGTCAACGGCGGAAATCCGTTGGGATCCAATCCGAGCTACCCCGAGTTCTATAACAACAACGATCCCTCGGACGGCGGATTGTTCAGAAACCTGATCGGATACGACGGGTTTACGGACGTCCTTACGGCCGAGGCGCTAAACCTGGAGCCCGGTGTACATACCATCAAACTGGTCATTGCCGATGTCCTAGACTCGGCTTTCGACTCCGGCGTGTTCATCAAGTCAGGCACCTTCTCGGACGAGCGACCGGAAGACTCGGGCAAGACCTACAGTGTGCAAATCGTCGAAACCGAGGGCGGCGACCGCAACCTGCACCGCGACCAGGGACAGGTGTTGATCGAGGCCAACCAGATCATGAACTCGGCCGGCTGGGGGATCCTAATCGACGCCAGCGCACGCGATTCAACGGCCGAGTGGCCGCATACAGGCAGCGTGGCGCCGTTAAAAGAAGTCAACTACGAGCGGCTGGTTCCCGGCATTCTGATCGAAAACAACGTCATCGCCAACGGCGGCGGAGGGATTCGCTTCGCCGGCGTGGCCAACGGACCGGGACAGCCCATCGGCGCCGTGCCGTTTGGGCGGATTATCAACAACACGATTTATGGCGGGGCCTCGGCAACCGGAACCGGAATCCAAGTCGACACCAATGCCAGCCCGACGATTCTTAACAACATCCTGGCACGGCTCAACGTCGGACTGCAGGTCGACGCCAGTTCCATCTCGACCGTGATCAGCAGCACGGCCTACCAGAACAACCTGACCAACGCCATCGGCATCGGCGGGATCAACGGCTTGGGATACGATCCGCTGGACCTGTTGGCTTCAGAACCGTTGTTTGTCAATGCGGCTATGGAGAATTTCTACCTAGCCGCCGGATCACGTGCGATCGACAGCTCGCTCAACGCCCTGGCCGAGCGACCCGTCATGGCCACCGTTACGCTCCCGCTGGGGATTCCCGAGTCGCCGATCCTGGCGCCTGAGTTCGATATGTTCGGGCAATTGCGAGCCAATGATCCGCACTCCAATCCTTCGGGGCAAGGGGGCGACGTCTTCAAGGACCGCGGGGCCTTGGATCGCGTCGACTTCGAGGGACCGACCGCATGGTTGGTCAATCCGCTGGACAACGACCCGGGGATCGATCGCAATTCGGCCCTGCACGAAGTGTTTGTGGTGGGGAGAAACATCTTCGAGTTCACGCTCCAATTGCTGGATAACGACGGCATTGGGCTCGACGACACCACGGTTACCACAGAGACCATCGTCATCCTAAGAGACGATGAGCCACTGATCGACGGCGTGCACTACTTCTTCAATTACGACGCAACCAACGACATTATCCACCTCACTCCTGCCGAAGGTATCTGGGGAACCGGCAGCCTCTACACGATCCAGTTGGATAATTCCACGGCCGACGGCAACCAGATCGATCCGATTCGGGATCTGGCCAACAACCCCTTGATGCCCAATCAACCGGCCGGTTCGACCGAGTTCTTTATCTCGCTGGCCGGTCTGGACTTCGGCGACGCACCCGATCCCTCCTATCCCTCGATGCTCGACAACGACGGGGCTCGGCATGTGATCGCTCGCGGTTATCATCTCGGTGAGGGAGTCAGCCATGAGCCCGATGCGGTGGAGAATGCAAACGCCAGCGGCGACGCCTTCGACGACGGCGTAGACTTCCTCACGCCGTTGCTGATGGGCTCGATGGTCGAGTTGATCGTCACGGCCACCGGCGGCGACGGGTTCCTCGACGGATGGATCGATTACAACCAGGACGGCGATTGGGACGACGCGGGTGAACAGATCTTCGCCAGTGAGCCGCTTCTCGAAGGGCTCAACCCGTTTTCGATCGACGTTCCCGCCATTTCCGCTCAAGACGGTATCGTTCCGGGCGACACGTTCGCGAGGTTCCGTTTCAGCAGCCAAGGCGGACTGGGACTGTTCGGCGAAGCTGAAGACGGCGAAGTGGAAGACTATTCCCTGCCGATGGTCGAACACTATCAAGACTCGGGCGACGCGCCCGATCCGCTTTATCCCACCTTGATGATCAACGACGGAGCCCGACACCGCCTGGATCCGAACATGCTACTGTTCTTGGGCGCCAGCGTCGATCCCGAAGTGGACGGCCTGCCTTCGCTCGACGCCACCGGGGACGACTCGGTCGGCATCGACGATGAGGACGGCGTCGAGTTCGTCTCGGCGTTGATCGTCGGGCAAGAGGCCGAAGTCAACGTAACCTCCTCGATGTTCGGCGCGTTGAACGCGTGGATCGACTTCAACGCCGACGGAAGTTGGGACGGTTGGACTGAACCGGGCGACGACGGTGAATTGGGAACTGCCGACGATATCTTCATCAGCGAGCAGATCTTTACCAACGTGCCATTGGCGCCGACGGTCAACAACCTGAAGTTCAACGTGCCGAATGAGGCGACGCTGGACACAACCTTCGCCCGGTTCCGACTCAGCACTCAGATGGATTTGCAACCGACCGGATTCGCTCAGGACGGCGAGGTGGAAGACTACGAGGTCACCGTCATCGACGCCCTGGAAGACTTCGGCGACGCGCCGGACAATCAGTGGTTACCCGGCTATCCGACCTTGCAAGTCAACGACGGCGCCCGGCACTCGTTGGTCCCCGGATTCTACCTCGGTGACGAAGTCGACTACGAATTCGACGGACAACCGAACGTAACCGCCACCGGCGACGACACGACCGGCCTCGACGACGAAGACGGTGTCATCTGGCCTGAGTTCCTCATCGCCGGTCAGGACAATACGATTACGGTCACCGTGACCAATACGTCCGCCAATTCGAGCGACGGTTACCTCAACGCCTGGATCGACTTCGACGCAGACGGCACATGGGACGGTTGGTTCGGACCCGGTGAGGATGGAGTGCAAGGCACCCCGGACGACGAGTTCTTCAGCGAACAGATTGTCACGGACCTGCAACTGGGATCCGGCCAACATGACCTGACTTTCTCGGTACCGGAAGGCATCCTGGCCTCCACGACGTTCGCCCGATTCCGCCTCAGCCATACACCCGCGCTCTCTTACGACACGCCCGCGAGCGACGAGCGGGCGCCGGATGGCGAGGTGGAAGACTACGCGGTCGAGGTCGTCGTCGGCGATTCCGTGATCAGCGGCTACAAATTCAACGACCTCAACGCCAACGGCGTCTGGGACACGCAAGGTGTGTTCGTCGAACCCGATTTCACGTTAGTCTCACCCGGTCCGATTATCATGCCGGCCAATGATGACCAGTCCACTTCTCAACTCGATTTCGGATTCAATTTCGAGTTCTTCGGCAACAATTTTTCGCAGTTCTACATCAATAACAACGGGAATATCACCTTCACGCAACCGCTGTGGACCTATTCCCCGAACGGATTCCCGCAACCCACGTCTATCGTCGCGCCCTTCTGGGCCGACGTGGACACGACTGGGACCGGATCGGTGCATCTGGCCCAGGGAACCACTACCGACGGTCACCGCTACGCGCAGATCGACTGGATCGGGGTGGGATACTTTTGGGCGAATACCGACAAGCTGGACACGTTTACGCTCTACATCGAGGACGACCCGGTCGGCGACATCGTGGCCTTTGTCTATCACGACATGGAGTGGACCACCGGCGACATCGACGGGACCAACGGATTCGGCGGGCAGGGGGCCCAGATCGGGTTCGATGCGGGTGACTTCAACAATTACATCAGCCTGATGCGGCCCAACAGCCAGGCCGACCTGACCAACCTGATGAACATCGGGCAGTACGCCTTCCGCTTCGATCCCACCACCGGAACGCCCGGCTCCGGCATGGAACCCGGTCTGGCCGGCGTGAGCGTCTACCTCGATCTGAACAACAACGGGCTGTTTGACGATACCGAGCCGGTTACGGTTACCATGGAGAACGACCTCTCCACGACGAACGTGGACGAAACGGGCTTCTACGAGTTCACCGACCTCTTTGCCGGCGATTATATCGTCCGCGAGATCGTACCCGAGGGCTGGGAACAAGCCCATCCCTTCGAAGAGGCCTATCTCAGCGACGGTGATGTGATCGAAATTCAGGCGGTCGAAGGTTTGCAACTTGTCGACGGGCAGACGTTCTCCGTCGACGATGAGAACACGCTAATTGTCTTCGAGTTCGAAGACACGGCGATTGATGACGGCGTGACGCCGGGTAACGTGGCTGTGCCGTTTAGCGACAGCGACTCGATCGACGACGTGGCCGACGCGATCGCCTTGGCTATCGAGACCACCACCAGCGCCTTTGCGACGGTCGCGATACCGGGTGACAACAACGACTTCAGGATCATGGCTAACACTCCCGGAATGGCCATGGCGGGCGTCGACGTCGTTTTGATCAACAATCTTGCCAACGGGGACCAGGCCTTTGTGGCCTTTGATAACCTGACCAATTCGTTGATAATCGATCTTGACCCGACACAGACCACGGCCGACACCGTGGTCACTCGCATCAACTTTGAAGGTACGTTCTTCGCGGCGTTGGATGAGACCATCGATTTGGGTAACGACGGAACGGGCGTGATCGCGCAGCTAGGAACGGTCGCTGTGACGCGAGCTCTCGACGTGGCTACTCAGGTTTTCGGAGAAATCGTCACGCTCAGCGGCAGTCCGGTGGTATTCGACCCCGACACCACGCCGCTGGCCGCCGTGCTCGTCAACCGCAATTCCTACAGCAATGCGGACGGTTCCTATACCGTGCTGTTGGATACGAGTGAAACGGTCGACGATGCGAACTTCGGCAACTACAAGATCCCGCACGTGACGGTCTCCGACGCCGCCATTGCCGAGGGTAACGAAGGAACCACGGAATTGGAATTCACGGTCCACGTGACCGAGTCGTTCGGCACGCCGTTGGAGATCTACTGGGAAACGGCGATCGGAACGGCTAGCCCCGGGAAGGCAACCATCACGCTGCCCGGCGACAACAACGACTTCACGATCGAAGCCGTAAACACGACACGCCAACTCGGCAATATCAACGTGATCTTCGAGGCCAACGCGGCGTCGGGGGACGAGGCCCTTGTTACTCTGAACATCTTTGCCGGGACGCTCACGATCGATATCGATCCGGCGGCCACCACCGCAAATACGGTCATTGACGCGATCAATGCCGAAGGCACGTTCGCCGCCGTGCTGGACAGCACGCTCGATTCCAACAACGACGGCAGCGGCCCGATCGCCAACTTGGGCGTCGTAGCCGCCACCGACAACCAGGATTACCAGCCGGTAAGCGGCACGCTGACGCTCAATCCGCAAAGCAGTCCCCCGCCGACCTGGGACATTACCACCATCACCGCCAACAGTGAAAACGACTACGACTACCATGTCTCCGGCTCGAACATCGTTTGGGAAGGAAACGACGGCAACGATTGGGAAATCTATCTCTATGACGGAAATGAAACCCGCCAATTGACCGACAACGATACCGACGATCGTTTCGCCGCCGTCTACGGCAACAACGTCGTCTGGTCGGGCTTCGATGGAAACGATTCGGAAATCTTCCTCTACGACGGCGTCGACACGCTTCGGATTACTTACGACAGCTACGACGACAAGAACCCGCAGGTCTCCGACTCCGGCGTGACCTGGTGGCGTGAAACTCCCAGCGACATGGAGATCTACTACTACGATATCGCGACCGGCGGTCAGCGGAACATCTCCGACAACAGCACGGACGATTATGACCCGCAGATTTCCGGGTCGCGCGTCGTCTGGTCCGGCTCGGACGGGGGCGACCAAGAGATCTTCCTCTACGATGCCCAGACCGATACGGTCACACAATTGACTGCCAATACCCGCGAGGATCGGCGACCGCAAATCGACGGCGATTACGTCGCCTGGGAAGGCTTCGACGGAAGCGACTTCGAGATCTTCGTCTTCGACTACGGGCTCTACTCCTCGGATCCCTTTGCTACGCCCCAAGACGCCACGACCCAAGTTACGTCTGACGACCAAGATGACATCGACGTTCAGGTCTCCGGCGAGAACATCGTGTGGACCGGATTCGACGGCAGTGACACAGAGATTTATCTCTACAACATCACGGCCGCCATGACGCCTACAAACATCTCCAGCGATGCGTATCTCAACGAGCATCCGCAGATTGACGGAGATCTGGTCGTCTGGCACCGCTTCGATGGATTCGACTGGGAAGTCATGTACGATCGGATCGGCGACCGCCAGATGCCGACCAGCGTGTCCGACAACCTTGCACACGATTGGTATCCGCAGGTCTCCCAGGATCAGGATCAGGATCATGTCGTATGGCGAAGCTATGACGGTCAGGATTACGAAGTCATGGTCGCCACGCTACGCCAGCCGGAGATCACGGCAACCATCTCGATCACCATTAACGGCGATCTGAACATCGAGCCGGACGAGTTCTTCTACTTGAATCTGACCGGGTCGAATCTGGCCATAATCGATGACGATCAGGCGATCGGCTGGATCCTCAACGATGACGGCGACCTCGATTACGGCGACGCTCCCGATCCCGCCTATCCGACCTTGCTGGCCAACGACGGCGCACGCCACGTTACGACGTCCGGGTTACACCTCGGCGCAATCGTGGACGCCGACGCCGACGGGCAGCCGGATGACTTGGCGACCGGCGACGACCATCACATTTCCGACGACGAGGACGGCGTCGTACTTCTCACCGACCTGATGCAGGGCGCCACCATACTGGCCACCGTCACCGCATCGGATGCCGGCTTGCTCGATGCCTGGATCGACTTCAATGCCGACGGCGATTGGGATGACGACGGCGAACAGATTGTCGCCTCGTGGTCCCTTACCGCCGGACTAAACCTCGTGCCGATCAGCGTCCCCGAGAACGCCGTGCTCGGAACCACCTTCGCCCGATTCCGGCTCAGCAGCGTCGGTGGCCTGTCTTATACGGGCAATGCCATGGACGGAGAGGTCGAGGACTATGCCTTCGAGATTGTCGGCCTCCGTTCGGACCCGTTTGTCGTAGCCCCGATCGGATCGGTTAACGTCGAAGAAGACGCTCTCGACTCGAACTTCGATCTGGCCGACGTGTTTGGCGATGCCGACGGTTTCGATACGCTCACCTTCAGTATAGTCAGCAACACCGACAATACCTTGGTCGAAGCCTCGATTGCCAACGACACCTTGACGCTGAGCTACCAAGGCAACCAAAATGGCACGGCCACGGTTGTCGTCCGAGCGACCGATTCCAGCGGGCTGTTCGTCGAAGATACGATCTCCCTGAACGTCGCATCGGTTAACGATATCCCGAGTATAGAGGCGTCTCTGGGAACGCTCAATGTGATCGAGGATGCCGGCAGTTCAACCTTCCTGCTGTCCGACTATTTCGACGACATCGACATTGCCACCAACGGCGATGTCCTGGTTTACAGTGTGGCAGGCAACAGCAACGCCGCACTACTCGGCGCGTCGGTCTCCGGCGCAACGGTGCGAATCGAGTACTTGCCAAATCAAAACGGTACGGCCGCGGTCGTGATCCGAGCCACCGACAACGCAGGGACATTCGCCGAGCAGACCCTCACCGTGAACGTCAGCCAGATCAACGACGCCCCGACCGTAACCTCTCCGATCGGTTCGATCGTGGTCGACGAGGATGCCCAGGACTCGACCTTCGATCTGGGGAGTGTCTTTGCCGATGTTGACGGAGCCACTGACGGCGATACGCTCGCCTACTCCGTGGTCAACAACAACAACTCGTTGCTGGTCAATGCGTCAATCTCCGGCAACACGCTGACACTCGACTATTTGGCCAGTCAATCCGGTGCGGCCACTATCGTGGTCCGAGCCACCGATTCCGCCGGCCTATTCGCACAAGACGAGATCTCGTTGACGGTCAACTCGGTTAACGACGCCCCCGTGGTCGTCGCTCCGATCGGTTCCGTGGTTGTAGAAGAAGACGCCGACGACTCGACGTTTAACCTGGCGGCCGTGTTCGATGATACGGATGCCTTGACCTACAGCGTGGTTAGCAATACGAACACCTCGCTGGTCAACGCCGCGATCCTCGGCGATACGCTGACGCTCGACTATCTGGACGATGCATCTGGGACGGCGACCGTGGTTGTCCGGGCCACCGATTCCGCCGGCCTATTTGCAGAAGATGCGATCTCGTTGACGGTCAACTCGGTTAACGACGCCCCCGTGGTCGTCGCTTCGATCGGTTCCGTGGTTGTAGAAGAAGACGCCGACGACTCGACGTTTAACCTGGCGGCCGTGTTCGATGATACGGATGCCTTGACCTATAGCGTGGTTAGCAATACGAACGGCTCGCTGGTCGAGGCGGCCATCGCCGACAACACGCTCACGCTCGGCTACCAACCGAACCAGAACGGGGCGGCCACGATCGTGGTTCGGGCCACCGACACGGCAGGACTGTTCATCGAAGACACGATCTCGCTGAATGTCAATCCCGTCAACGATGCCCCAATCGTCGTGGCTCCCATCGGGCCGGTTACGGTGGACGAAAACGCGGCCGATTCGACCTTCGACTTGACCGGCGTCTTTGCCGACATCGACACCCTCGGCGGCGACACGCTCACCTATAGCGTGGCGGGCAATACCAATCCCACGCTGGTCAACACATCGATCACCGACGGCGCCTTGACGTTCGATTATCAGCCCAGCCAAAGCGGCACGGCAACCATCATCGTTCGTGCCACCGACAGCGCAGGCCAGTTCGTCGAGGACTCGATCTCCTTGACCGTCAACCTGATTGACCGAGCATTGGTTATCGACGGCACTGCCGGCAACGACCTCTTCGAGTTGACCCTCGGGGACGTTTACCTCATCTCGCTCAACGGAAAAGTCTCGCAATATCCGGCCGCCTCGGTCGAGTCGATCACCTTCAACGGCGGAGCGGGATACGATACTGTTGTTCTCAATGGAAGTGCCGGCAACGAAACGGTCGAATTGCGGCCGGGCGCCGCGAACCTCCTGGGCCAGACAGTCGAGGTCGACGTCAACAGTGCCGAAGCCATTACCCTCAACGGCGGCGGCGGGCAGGATCAGGTCACCTTCTACGACTCGCCTCAAAGCGACCACTTTGAAGGCCGAGCAAACGCCGCAACACTCAGCGGGCCGGGCTTCTTGAACGACGTCAACGACTTCGATCTGATTATCGCCTACGCAAACGCCGGCGGAGACGACGTCGTCGATCTCTACGACACGCCCGGCAACGACCTGTACGTAGCCACCGCCAATTACGGCGGGATCTCCGGCGACGGATACGCCGTGCATACCCAGGGATTCCATATCGTTGAAGCCGATGCTTCCCAGGGCGGACACGATGTGACCAAGTTCTACGATTCGCCCGGAGACGATAGCTTCGTCGGCAATCCGACCGAGGCCACCCTATCCGGCCAAGGTTTCTTCCGTCAGGCCAACTTCTTCGACGATGTCCACGCCTACGCCACTGCCGGCGGCAACGACGTGGCCGAGTTCTTCGACTCGCCCGGCGACGAAATCTTCTGGGGTCGAAGTATCGACGGCGGCGTGATCGGAGATACCTTCTTCCTGAGGGCGAAGTACTTCGAGATGACCATCGCCTATGCCGATGCCGGCGGCCATGATGTCGCCAAACTGTACGACTCGCCTGGAAACGATACCTTCGTGGCCACACCCACCTATGGACAGCTCTCCGGCGATGGATTCAATCACAGCGTCCTCCGGTTCGACGAAGTGCACGCCTTCGGCACGTCAGCCGGATATGACGTGGCCAGGCTCTACGACTCGCCAGGCGACGACCTCTTCTACGGCGACTGGAGAGAAGGCGCCATGTTCCAGCCGGGAGTGTACTGGAACCGGGCCAAGTGGTTCGAGGAAGTCCACGCCTATGCCACCGCCGGTGGTTACGATCGGGCCGAGCTGTTCGACTCCGTCGGCGACGACATGTTCGTCTCGGACGACAAATCCGGCGCCCTGTTCGGCGACGGGTTCTATCGCCGAGCCAAGCACTTCGAGGAAGTCAATGCCCATAGCACCTTGGGTGGAAACGACAAGGCCTACCTCTTCGATTCGGCCTTGAGCGACCTGCTAGAAGCCGACGGGAATTGGGCCCGACTCTCCAACCAGGACCTCGGCTTCAAGTATTCCGCCGAAGACTTCGCCTACGTCAAAGCCCATTCCCAAGGCCCCGGCGACGTAAAGAGCGTCTCAGACGCCGTCGACTTCCTCTTCTACGATGGAAACTGGGAAGACAAGTAAACAACACTTCGCGATTCGAGAAAGCGACGTAGTAGGCAGTAGTCAGTACGCAGTAGGCAGTTAAGAACAACTTGCTGCCTACCGCTACTCCCCATTCGTCACTATACTTCCTCAACAAGCCGTCAATCCAACGCGACCACGGTCCGAGCCTTGATCTCGATCCGACGGAAATGCGAGGCTCGGCTGCGCCAGTGGATCTCGATGACCGTCGGCTTCGACCACACACTCGGCTCGACGGGAATCCGTTGCTCCTGCCCATTGTGGACGAACACTATCTCGTCGCCCTCGCGGTGGATTTGGATCTTGGCCGCCAGACCATGCCAGGCGTTGCTGATGCCAAGATTCTTACCCCAAACCGTAATCCAGCAACCGCCGGTGTTGGTGTACGAGGCCTGCCCGAAGCTGAAATCCATGTCGATCGCCAGCTCGCCTTTGTAAGCGTGCCGCGAGCGGAGAAACGACGCCGGGCCGCGAGGGGCCGTGCCGCCGACCTCGGCCATGTTCCACTCGCCGCTCCACACCCAATACTTCGCTGTGAAGGCTTCGTCGTCGAACTTGAAGACCGGTTGCCGAACCTTCCTTGGCAGTTCGATAGTCCCGCTGCCCCGAATCTCCTCGAGTCGTCTGTCGAGTTTCACTTTGACCAAGCCAGAAACTTCTGCCTGCGCCGCTTGATACCAAGAACCGGCCCGGAGCATCATTGATTTCCTCGCGTCGCCTTTTTCACCCTGGGCAAGCTCCCACCACCCGTCACCCAACGCCACTTCCTCGCCTGTCGAAGTAGTGCCTTCAAGCTCCTTGATGGCCAGCGCTTTCAATCGAGCATCGGTACCCAAAGCCAGCATGGCGATGCCCTTCTCCCAATCACCCTTGGCAAGGCACGTGTAGAGGCCGACGGTGAGATTCGCGTATGGATCGATCGGATTGTCCTCCAGAACGGCCCGGGCCTTCTCCGCTTCCGCATGAGCCTTCTCGGATGCCGCGACATCTCGGCCGATCGCCACCATCTTCTTCAAAAGTGCTCTGTCTCGGGATCGGCGGGCAAGGTCTAGCATCTTCGGAGCCAAACGCTTCGCTGTCGCGTAGTCGTCTTGATCGACCGCAGCATGGATCAGAGGAATCGCCGCTTCTACAACTGCCTTGCGCTGTTTGGAAGATCTTGCCTTGGCGGCGGCTGCGAGCAGCGCCGCGAGCTTCATCGCGGGACCGTCGACCTGGTACGCCCGAGTGATCTCGTCGACGGCCTGCAGCGCGATCCCGGCTTCCCCTGCTTCAACGGCCATGTCTCGGGCCACACCCAAGAGCACGAAGTGACTGGCCGGGTCGTCCTTGCTCTGTGCTGCCTCGTCAAGCATCTCCTTGGCTACTGCCGCCTTTTCGGCGGAACTCATAGCCTCGTCGGACTGTCGCCCGTAGACCTCGTGTACGAGTTCCAGGGCCTTCGCTTGGGCAGCGTCGTCCGGCACCGGGGCCCTCTCCTCGGCCAACGCCACGGCGGCAGCGGCCACCAAGGTCCCAAGCAGCAGAACCACTCGGCCGGCAGTACGTTGTGCGCAGCAGACGCGGATGCAATTAT
>CAYYOX010000098.1:0-7257 GCA_964473065.1 uncultured Planctomycetaceae bacterium
ACAATCTCGTTACCCGGCGATTCGGCTTCGTAGGAACTCGGTCAGATTCTCCACATCGTCGGTACCGACGCGGATCACCTTGCGGCCCAGAGTCAGCTTCACACAGTCGAAGCCCCAGAGGTTGAAGGTCCAACCGCGGCCGACGATGTAGTGGATCCCCCAACCGTCGATGATCTTGGTCCGGTCGGGCTCGACGTCGGTGATGTCGGCGTAACGGATGCGTTTGAAGAACAGGGGAATCGGACCGTAGCGAACGGCCAGCCGTTCCCCTTCGTCCCGCACGCGGAGGTAGCGAAACGACTCGGCCAATAAGACCATGATCGCCGCAATGCCCACCAACAGTAACGCGATGGACGTCGGCATAGGCACGGCCCAAGCCGTGGCCGCCATGATGCCGCCCGTAAGATACACGACAAGATAGAGCGGCGAGCGTTGCGTATGTTCGTACTGCATGAACGAAAGCATACTCTACCAATCCCGTCTGATGGAAGCCCCATTTACTCGTTCACCCGTTTAGCGGTCGGACTTGCCCGACGTTTTCTCCGGCCCGGCCCCTTGCCCAACCGGCTGCCATCGGATATCCTGGAAAAAGTATCCTGCCATCATCATTTCTAATAGCCAAAACCGCCCCATGAATCCACGCCAACGCATCCTTGCCGCCCTCGCCCACGAAACGCCCGACCGCACGCCGACCGACGGCTGGTTCCATGCCGAGGTAATCGATTCGTTGAAGCGGCACTACCAGACCGACGACTGGGACGTGGTGCTCGACCAGTTGGGCATCGTCGGCTGGAAGGAACTCAGCCCCTATTTGGTCTCGCCCGATACGCCGTCGGTCGATGTCTCGAAGCCGGGCCACAACTCCGGCGAACCGGCCACCTGGATCGATGAGCGGACGTACGATGACGTTTGGGGATGTCGCTTTCGCATGGGAACCGATGGGCGATATCGAGAGTGGATCGCCGGTCCGTTGCAGACGGCCGAGACCTTGGCCGAATTCGAGAAGTTCCGCATGCTCACCGTCGACGAGATCCGCGAGCCGGACGACTATGCCGGACAAGTCGCCCGACTCAAGGCCGAAGACAATGTCGTCTACACGAACCTCGAGAATCCCTTCCGGCGGCTATGGAACCTGCGGGGTATGGACAATGCGTTGATGGATTACGCGGCCAACGTCGAGCTGCTCGACGCGATCTACGACTCGCTGTATGAGTTGTATACGGAAATGGCCCTGCGGATGACCCGGGCCGGCGTGGACATGATCCGCATCGTCGGCGACATCGCCATGCAGGACCGCGTGATGATGGGCCCCGACGCCTGGCGACGGCACGACAAGCCGCAAGTGGCCAAGCTGATCGCCGCCTGCCGCAAAGTGAATCCCGAGTTGGAGTTCTTCTTCCACAGCGACGGCATGCTGACCGATCTGATGGACGACCTGGTCGAGGTCGGCTATACGGTCATCAACCCCATCCAACCCGAGTGTATGGACCCGGTCGAGGTCAAACGCCGTTGGGGTGAGAGGATCACCATGCACGGCTGCATCAGCATCCAGCAGACGCTGCCCTTCGGCTCGGTCGACGATGTACGCGGGGAAGTCGAGAACCTGGTCCGCCAATGCGGCCATGACGGCGGGCTGATCCTGATGCCCTCGAACAACATCCAACCCGACACGCCGATCGAAAACATCATCGCCTGCTACCATGCGGCCCGCGACCTGAAGCCCTAGCCGCCTCTGGCCGTCAAAAAGCCTCTTTTCGGGGTTTTTTTGCGAATTTCGCCGATCTACGGGTTTTGACGTTGACATCTACTGTTTAAGCCGTAGAATGTCGGGCAGGAGAGAATTACCGGCCCACCGAGCAGGAAAGGCAGCCGCCATGGCCCGACCGAAACAGGAACACCCCACGCCGGGCGAGTTGGAGGTTATGAAGATCCTTTGGGATCACGGGCCTTTGACGGTCCGCGAAGTGATGCAATGGCTGAACCGGCAGCGTCCTCGGGCGTATACCTCGGTGATGAGCCTGTTGAACGTGATGACCGACAAGGGGCTTCTGGGGCGAACCGCCAAGGGCCGAGCGTTCGTCTATCAGTCCAAGATCAGCCGCGATAAGACCTTGGGCCACATGGTCGGCGACCTGCTGGGTCGGGCGTTCGAAGGTTCGGCCAGTGCCCTGGTGGCCCATTTGCTCGAAGAGTCCAACCCTTCGCCGCAGGAGTTGAACGATATCCGTCAAGCGATCGAAAGCCATCTTCACCAACAAGGAGAAGACGAATGTGGAGCGTCGACACACTGAGCGATCCGATCTGGCAGCGACTCACTTGGACGCTGGCCCATTTTCTCTGTCAAGGGTTGTTGATTGCCGTCGTCTTGCAGGCGGACCAATGGCTACTGGGCACGCGGCGACCTCAAGCCCGTTACACGCTATGTCTGCTGGCGATGCTGACGATGGCCGCTTGCCCGCCGGTCACCTTCGCGCTGCTGGGAGACGACGCCCCCGTGGTAGCGTCGGAAGCAGCCCCGCGTTTCTCCGAACCGCCGCAAGAAGTGAGCTCCGTTACACTGCCTGCCGATCTGCCGCCGGCGACCATCACCACGCAGGCCGACACGCCGAGCCGGGCGGACCTTCCGGCTACACGTTCGCGGCAGCCTTACGAACCACGGCTTGCCGACTACGTTCGATCGACTCAGCCGTATTTGCTGGTCGGCTGGCTTGGCGGCGTGTGTCTGCTCAGTCTCCGGTTGCTGTTGGGAATGGTCGGCGTACAGCGGCTACGGTTCACTCGGCTGGCCGTACCGGAAGCGTTGATCGCTTCGGCAAACCGGATGGGTAGGCGTCTCGCTTTGCGCAGAATCCCACGTGTATTCGCCTCGGAAAAGGTTCGTGAAGCGGTGGCCGTGGGATTAGTGAGGCCGATCGTGCTGTTGCCGCTCTCGTGGCTAACGGAAATGCCGCCCGAGGTGCTCGAAGCGGTGCTTGCCCACGAGTTGGCCCATATCCGGCGTTGGGATCTTTGGGTAAATCTGTTCCAGCGTCTGATGGAGACGTTCTTATTCTACCATCCGGCCGTCTGGTGGCTCTCGCGTCGGATCCGTCAGCAGCGTGAAATGTGTTGCGACGAGTTGGCCGTCGCCGCGACCGGCAATCGAACAACCTACGCCACCGCCCTGGAAACGGTCGCCCGACAGCGTCTTACCCATATCGAGCCCACCCTGGCCTCGGCCATCGGCGGAAGCAAAACGGCCCTGCTAGACCGCGTCCGCAATATCTTGGGCATGTCCTCCACGAACAGTCGCGCGCGGTGGTGGCCGGTCGGTCTGATCAGCCTGTTTCTGTTAGGGACGATTTGGATTTGCTCCCTGGCAACGGCACGGCCGGGGCCCAGCGGAGATGCGAAGGCTCCCGATTCGACGGACGCGAAGATCCCCGAGCCAACCGCCTGGGCGGCCTACTTGGAAGATCCGTACGGCTCTGACGCGTTTTCTTCACTGATGAAATCCATGGATTACGATCCGACCGAGGGCATCGAATCCTGGTATATCGGCGGTGTGTTCCGCGCCAAACGCAAGGATCAGGAACCTCTCTGGGTCGTGGAAGTTACTGAAGGAAGGCTAATTGAAGGTGACGCACCCTTTGTGGACGCCAGACCTGCGGCATATAACGGCCCTTGCTGCCTGCTCGTGTTAGGCCCCAAGGGAAAGCATCTGCGGACGATCGAGAAGGAAAGCGTTTACAGAAACCTCGTGGAGCCGGCAGGAAGGCGAAAGTCGGTTTATCGGCAACTTCAAACGAAGAAGATTGTCGATCTTCCCGATCTCAACGGTGATTCGCATGCGGAGATTCCAGCTCGGGGGTTCCGTGACAGCATCTCCATTTACGTCACTTCCGATAAGTCGATCCCGTCGGTTTTCGCCATGACGTTTCCAAATCGCTTTCTCCATTCGGCGTCTGGTTGGGGCGACTTCCGCTTGGCGTACCGAGCCGACGTTCCGGCCACCCTGTTTGTAATCGCCACGCCGTACAAGAAGAAGGACGACGTTCGTGCCACGCCGGTCGCCGGAACGAATCTACTGCTTCCCGGGGAAAAGGTTACCGTCGACAATACGCGGCAACCGCGTGAGTTCGCGCAATTCAAGTGGGTCGAAGAAAAGGACACCTTTGTAGGTCCGTCAGAAGGTCCTGGTAAGACATGGAGAGTCTTAGGGACGCGCCGCGAAGTGGCCCTCGAACCATCCGCCCCCATTCAGCCTTGGGACTTGCTCAAGATTCAAGTTTTCGGGACCCTCGCCGAATTGCCCATCGATGGCGTTTTTCTGGTCGAACCGGGCGGCCAACTCGCGCTCGGGCCGGCCTACGGGCGAGTCGAACTCGAAGGGCTCTCTCATAATGCGGCCGAACGCGAGATCGAAAACCGCCTTCGGCGCGTCCTGGCGGACCCGAGAGTCCAAGTGATCGCGGCCGGGTGGTTGGCGAGAATTCGACGGGCCGTCTTGCCCAAGGATCCACACCATATCCGGCCGAACGATTCTCTCTCCATCCACGTCGTTGGCACGGTGCTAGATCACCCGATTCGCGGAACCTACCAGGTCGAACCGACGGGTGAAGTTCCTTTGGGGCCCCTTTATGGCCGGGCCGCCGTGTCAGGGCTCACGTTTGCCGGTGCGGCCCATGCGATCGAAAAACGCCTCAGGGAAGTGCTCATGGACCCTGAAGTGGCGGTCACCTTCGCGCAGTGGGACACCATGGAACACGATGTGCGTACTCTCAAGGCTCCCTACCGAATTGGTCCCGGCGATCTGCTGGATGTTCATGCCGCGGGAACGATCATCGACCAGCCTATCCAAGGAACGCACCTTGTCGAGCCAAGCGGTCAGGTCCTCTTGGGTCCGTTCTATGGGCGAGTCGAATTGAAAGGGCTGACTCTCGAAGAGGCGGAAGCGGCCGCCAAGGAGCACCTCTCCAATTTCTTGGCCGTGCCGCTAGTCTCGATCACGCTGGGCGGTTGGAAAGATGAAGGCGGAGTGCCCAAGGAGGCGTCGGGTAACGTCCTCATTAAACGGCAGCGGACGAACATAGTGTATGTCATGGGCTCAGTCGCCGCACCGGGGGCCTATGAACTGCCGCGCGGTGCCAGTTCGTTGTTGGATGCTTTGACGGCGGCCGGTGGTCTAAGCGAAGAGGCCGGCACTTTCGTGGAGATCCGCAGCATAAAGGACGGCAAGCCTCAGCGCGTTCGGCTGACTCTTGCAGACCTGCGTGATCCTGCCGAAGGCGCCCACGCGTTGCGCGACGGCGACACAATGATCGTGGAACGGCGAAAGCCAAAACGCCAACCGTCGGATCTTGCGCATCTGCGCCACACGGCCCGGTTGTTGTCCGAGCAGGCCATGCTTGTCGAACACTGGGAGAAGTTAGAGGACGACAAGCGGTATCGCCCGATGATTCAAGAGTTAGAAAAAGGACTCGTTAAGCAAACGTACGAGAGCCACTTCATTTTGCCTGACGCTCGCGATGAAGAGCAACGCCCGGAGGATCAGTTCGAAAAAGATGTGCTGAAACGGTTCCCAGCGCAAAAGCCGGGCGAGATGACCGGGCCGCAGCTGCCTGACTATACCGAGCGGGTGCTGCCCGAGACGAATCAATACCAGTACTACCAGCCGATCTACGCCGAGTCACCGGTTTGTGTCACGTGCCACAGTACTTTGCTGAAGGAACCGAAACCACTGAAAGAACGTGACCTAATGGCCGTGATTCGGCTGACGCTTCCTTGGCCCCAGACTACCGAGCAGTAATCGACGTACGGCTGACGGAAGACACTGCTTCTGCGAAGCAGTGGCACACACTTTGTTAACGAGCTCGTAAACCTCCGATGGAAATCCTTCGACTCGACGCGCCAGTTCACGATAAGCGGGTGTTGTCGCTGCTTTGGCATAAGGGCAGCCCGTGGCTTGGCGATGTGAAGAATCGGCTCGACGGACAGTACGCCGACAGTCGGGACCACTTCTTTGTGGCCTGCAACGGCGATCAACTGGCGGCCCATGTCTGGTACAACGTCTCGGCAACCGATCCGCGACTGGGCGTGCTGGGCCACGTCTATACCCGGCCGGAAGATCGACGCCGGGGACTCGCTTCGCGGCTGCTGCGGGCGGCCATGGACCATTTCGTCGAGTGCGGCGGGAAAGTGATGCAGCTTAACACGTCGAACGCCGATACACTGCCGCTGTATCAAAAGCTCGGCTACGCGACCCTGTTTGCCGACGCGGCCCTGCACGCGATGGATTGGCACTTGCGCTGGCCGGCCGAGTCGTCCGAGCTTATCGAGCCGTGGTTCGCGCCGGGCGCCGGCACGGTTCGACCGCTGGGGCCAAAGGACTTACCCCAGTATTGCCTGCTATATAACGCCGAATACGGGACGCACTTGAAGAACTTCGTCGACGGCGTCGGCACGGGCGTGGAGAGCGAGTTTGCGTTCATCGGCCTGATCGAAAAGATCGCCCAACGTCAAGCTACCTGTTTCGTATTGGAGAACGACCAAACGATCGTGGGCATCGCCAGTCTGGCCGGCAGCGGCGCCACGCATCAGTCGCACATCGGCACGCTCGACGTCTATGTGCATCCCAACTACCGACCCCGGGCCGGCGAACTGCTCCAGACCGCACTGGACTGCCGCCAGCAACTGGGACTTCAGACCGTCTATGCCCTGGCCGTCGACCAGCACAAGCGGCAACTGTTCACCGATCTGCGTTTTCAACGCACGGCCACACTGGACAACCATTACAGGATTCGGGATCAATATGAAGATTGCGAGTTGTATCGAGTCTGAACCGGAGTCACCATGAACGACGTTCACGCGGAAGGTACAGTCCGCATCGGAATTTCGGCCTGTCTGTTGGGGCGAAAGGTCCGTTATGACGGCGACTGCAAGCGGGATCATTTCCTGAGTGATACGCTGGGGCAATACGTCGAGTGGGCGCCCGTCTGTCCGGAGGTCGAACTGGGGCTGCCCGTTCCGCGTCCGACCATGCGACTTAAGCGGACCAACGATCGGCTCCGCCTGATCGTGCCGGCAGAAGGCAAGGACTTGACCGGGGCGATGAAGACCTTTTCCAAGCGGCGCGTTGCCGCGTTGGCGGCGGAAGGGCTTGATGGATTCATTCTCAAGAGCAAATCGCCGAGCTGCGGCCCGAGCCGCGTCAACATCTACCACGACCACGCTCAGCCGGTCCGCCACCGCCGCGCGCTCTCTGACAAAGCAGTGCAA
>CAYYOX010000098.1:7267-11972 GCA_964473065.1 uncultured Planctomycetaceae bacterium
TTCGCCCAAAGAATATCGCGAGCTGGAGAGTTTGGTGGCCCAGTCGAAAGCGATGCCGCGACGCGAGTTGCGAGAAACGTACGAGCGGCAGTTCCTCGGTGCTCTGACGAAACTCGCCACACCGGCCAAGAACGCCAGCGTCCTGCGACATCTGGTCGGTTTCTTCGAGAACGAACTCGACCAGACCTCGCGGCGGGTATTGCTCGACCAAATCGAAGCCTATCGCCAAGGCTTGATCCCCTTGATAGTCCCGCTCACGCTGCTGGCCCACTACGCCCGCGTTTTCGACATCCCCAACCTTCGCGAGCAAGTCTACTTGAACCCGCACCCGAAAGAACTTGCACTAAAGAGCCACGTTTGAAGGAAGCACGGGCCGCCGGTAACGTTTATGACCGGATCATTACCAGGAGCATTTTGAACGGTTCGACGGCCTTTAGGGCGTGGGGGTCGTTGGCCGGCATGATGACCATCTGGCCGGCCCTCAGTCGCATCGGCTGGCCGGAGATCGTGACCTCGACCTGGCCGTCGAGCACCTGGACCATGGCGTCGAACGGGGCCGTGTGTTCGCTGAGCTCCTGTCCGGCATCGAAGGCGAAGAGCGTGACCGTGCCGGTCTCTTTCTTCATCAGCGTGCGGCTGACCACCGCGCCGGTCTGGTAATCGATCAGTCCGGCCAGATCGACCACTTGTCCGAGTAGATTATCGCCGGAGGTTTGGGTATCTTCTGTCATCGGCGGGATTCCTTCATGTTGGGGAAAGAGGTAATTCCTGTTGCCCGCGATTGTAGCCGATAAGAGATCGCGAGGCCAGAGCCGTAGGCTGGACTGATGGAAACCTCTAAGCCGTTGCGGTGGATATTGTTGCGCCTCTGGCGTTTGATTCGAATTCATTGTAGGTCGCGCGACGCTTGGAGGTCAAGGTGGCGCCCAGGTTCTATTTGCCCCACTGCTTGACATCCCGCACGGATACCGTCGATAACGCCCGCTGAACCGAGCAACACAACCGCCTCGGAAACGGTTGAAATATGTGCAAAACTTGAACTTAGAGAGTGGGCAGGAATAAGACTAAGAGTGACAACAAGACGACAGCCGCAACGATGCGGGCTGCGCGGTCATAGGCTAGCGTAAGAATCGCACTGGCGCAACAAGTGACCCATACGGATAGCACAAGGATTCTACTCGCTCTAATGCCGAGACCGAGTACTCCATCCATACTCGTAGAAACCGCTGCGATTATGATAAGCCACCAGCTATAATACATTATCGCCCTAATCAGGCTGCGGCGCCGATTCATTCATCCGGCCCCCCTTTATCGCCTCCCGCAACTGATTTGCGGGACTCGTGAAGTTGAAGCCTCACGCGTACCAAGGCCGGTCTCTGTCTTGATGGCCGGCGACGAGGCGTTTTACCAGGGCGACGTTTTCCTGCACTTGGAAGTCGGTCATGCCCACGGCAACGAAGTCGGCGCCGTGGCGAAACGCGTACGCGAAACCTTGCCGGGGATGAATGGCGCCAGCGGCCAGCACTTTGAATGCGACCCAGGGTACGTCGATCTGACGCATCACCTCGATCGTCTTTTCGGGGTCAAGGCACCAGATGTTGTCGTGGAACCGGTTGTGGTCGGCCTTCTTGCCGCTATAAGAATTTCCGCCTCCGCTGTACCAGCAGAACGGCTCGCGGTTCTCTTTCGGGGTGGCCGACCAGTAGTCGTCGTTATGGAACGTTTTGACGTAGAAATCCGGCTTGATCCCCAGGGCGTCGCACTGGATCGGCACCTCCAGGGAATGCCCGCCGAGCCCCAGCACCATGCCCAATTCCTTGGCCACCTCCATAGCCACACCGACCTGATCCATTTTCTTGGCCATCGCCAAGCGGTCGCCTTGATCACCCCAGATGTAAAACGCGGCCGCCACGTCGTTCTGCATGGCCCCGGTGAGCATGCCCTTGATCTTCTCTTTGCTGTCGCTCGGGCCCAAATTGACCCACTGGATGGTCCGCAAGTTTCCGCCGCGGGTGGAGTTGTATTCTCGGATCAGAGGGGGATTGCCCTGCAGCACGATGTTGATGCCCTGGGACTCGGCCAGCTCGAACGTGTCGAGCATGCGCTGGTGCGTGTTGTACGCGTTTCCCAAAGCGGCCACGTAGATCAGGTCTCTGGAATGCGCGCCCGGCGTATTGGATCCGAAAATCAAGCGGCCGACCTTCAAGTCGCCGATCATACCGTACGGCATGTCGTTGGGGAGTGGATCTTGGGCCCCTTGGTCTTCTTGAGCCGCAGCTTCTTCTGCTTTGGCGTTGGAAGCCGCCGAGGCGCTAACACTCGCCGCCAATCCGGCCGCCGCTCCCTCGCGAACAAAATCTCGTCGTGTCACTTTGTCGTCTGCCATTATTCGCTCCTCGGGTGATTTGCGGCTCTTATCGCCACGGCGACCTCGCTCTGGCCATACTACTTGATTGTACCGACAAAAAACAAGTCCCGTATGGAAAATGACAAAAAAACCACATTGTTGCGAGATCGCTCGAAGAGAGACACACGCAAAGGCGCCAAGACGCAAAGAAAATTCTCTCTGCGCCTCCGCGCCTTTGCGTCAGACCTTTCTCTTGTCGTCCCCGCATTTGCCGCAATGCATTGAATCGGTGCTTGCTCTGGAAGCCCACGGGTTGCAAGGCGCGGGCTCTTTTCCCACACTGTTGCCACAATGATACCCACAGCACTAGTGGTTTATTCCACCCCAAGTCCCCCCAATCGGTCTAATTTAGATTTTCTTTACGATTTCTTGTGGGTTGCATGGGGCTTGTATTGCGGGGGCTTTCTGATATGTTGTATGGATTATTGGGGTCATCCCGATAACCCGAATTATTCATGGATTTGTAGCTACGTTCGCCAGAACGTGGGGCGTATCCGAGAGTTACGGCCACGTTCTGGCGAACGTAGCTACGACAGTGTGTCACGCAATTCCCAGGGGCATGAATAATCCAGGCCACAGGTTGATTTTACGACTTTCGGCTATGCTATTTCAATCACAGTAGCGGGGTGTCGCTGCGCACGCCGATTTCTGGGCTTTCCGGACAGTGACTGCTTGACTTTGCGGAGAATTCTGATAGCTTGGATAATTGGTTTTACCGGTGTCCCAGATTAGGTTTGTCAGGATTAGTTTGTCAGGGAGCCCTCGGATTGGGTGCAACTGACAATTGACAGCGCAACGGCCCGCGGAGGCTAATGTTGTGGTTTGTTGTGTCCTTGTGCAATCACACTCTTTCCTTACGAGGCAGCGTAGCGGCCGACAATTCGGTTCTCTTCACCGCGCCTTGTTGTGTTTTTTGTGTAGCTCGTGCAGAAGCAGAAACGCCGCGCCGTTGCGAAGAGCTTTCGTGGCCATTGAATCTTGCCGCGGCAACCTTCGATCGGACGGCCAAGCAGAAGCCTGGAAGCATTCCAACAAACGTATGAATAAGATTCGTTCCTTGATCTAAGCAAATAACAATTACTGAATCCTCGCCGTTCTGCAAAGCAAGATTGGTCTTGCTCGCGGCAGAAGGCCGGGTGAAAACCGCTGGGAGGAAAAGAAAAATGAGACTATCGAATGGGATCGTAATTGCCGTCATGCTGGCCGTCTTGCAGGTTGGTATAGCGCGGGCCGATGTTGTCCAGTTACCGGACGGACCTCCGTACAGTGGCCCAGAAGGCCTCTATGGCGACTTCAGCGGTTTTGAATTAGACAACTTCGTCACCACCGGCTCGGGCCTGGCCACAGAGATCTCGTTCTGGGGATATTGGTCGGCGCCTTTTCCTGCCGCCGGCAATGGTTACGGATTCAACCTGTGGACTTACATTGAAGAATTGGACGGGAGCCTTAGTAGCGGAGATCAAGCGAACTTCGGTACTTATAGCGGCGCTTATACGGTCGGCGCGGGCGTCCCGGGCGTCTTTGATGAAGTAGACACCGGTACGCTATCAGACACGGGACAGACGATCTACAAGTATACGTTCTACAGGGACGTGCTCGACCTTAATGACGAGACTTGGTTTAACCTCAACGCCTTTGATAACGATAACGTGCGTACGTTCAACTTGTTGGATTCAACCGCTGGCGATAACCAGCGAGCGGATGTTGTTGGGTACCCCGTGGGAACCTTCCCGTCGGATTGGCTGGCTACCGGCGACATTGCGTTCGAAATAATCGAGGCGCCCGGGTTGGTTTGGCTCGACGGCGCCGGGGACGGGCTCTGGGACTCCTCGAGTCCGCTGCCGGCCCAGTGGACCGGCGGTGCGCCGGGTGATTACCCCGACGAAGCGGGAATAGCGACCATCCAGAATCACACGGTTACCGTGAACGCCGACGCCGGGGCATATAGTCTAACCGTGCAGGGCGGCGGAATTGCCGTGGCCGACCACGCGACAGGCCTAACCCTGACGGGTACGACGGACGCGACTTTTGCCGTGGGAACCCAACTTTCACTAGGAAACAACGCGGCCTTGAGCGTCGGCGGCGACGGGATCCTGGATGCCGTCCTGACCAACGGAAACAGCACCATCTCGGCCGACGGCACTGTCACGGCCAATGATTTCAACGACCAGGGTATCCCCGGCATCTTCCACAAACGGGGCGACGGGATCCTCACTTTGGACGCCGACGTAAACACCGTGAACTTGGCCGCCACGACGATCTCCATCGAAGGCGGGACGCTAGAGTTGGCGGGCGTGA
>CAYYOX010000098.1:11982-14358 GCA_964473065.1 uncultured Planctomycetaceae bacterium
GTTGATCATCCCGGTCCCCGGATTCGAGCTGAGCGGCAAGACGGTCGACGTGACAGGTGGTTTTTCCTTCTTGTACCTCGCTGATGCCGGGTCGGTGAACCTCGGCCCGCTGACGCTGGCGGAGGGATTTCTGGTGACTTCCGGCGCCGCTAGCATCGCGTTTGACGACACGGATATCCCCGACACGGGTGATCGGATCGTGGCCGTGCAGCTCGACGTCCCCACGGATCTCGGCGCGATCAACGCGCACGATGGCGTGGTAACTTTCCAGAAGCAAGGCCCGGTCGATCTGGTTATCGACTCTGCCGACGGACACAGCGGTCTGTCGAACACGACGTTCAGGGTGACCCAGGGGCGGTTGATCGGTCTGCACGGTTCGAACCCTTTCAGTACGGGTCCCTTGCACATCGGCGGCGGCGAATTGGTGCTGGCCAGTAAAGGCGGCGACGTCACCTACGCCAACGAGCTGGTCGTTCCGTTCCTTGGCGGTACTTTGACGGCCGGAACAGGCGGTCAGGCGGCTGCCGCTGCCGGGCCCTTGACCGTAACGGTCGACAGCACAACTACCTTGAACTACGGAGAAACCCTGGAGGTCCGGTCCACCGACGATTACTCGTTGCGAATGGAAGGGGCGATCGGCGGCAACGGCGGGATCAACGTCTCGGAAGGCAACGTGACGCTGGTCAGCGGAGGGACGTTCACTTCCTTGGCCGTTAGCGAACCGGCCCGCCTGACCCTAGGAGACTCCGTGATCGTCGACACGCTCTCCATGGCCGCCGGATCATCCACCGATACCGGTTCGAACCAAGTGACGACCAACAAAGCCGTCATTGGTGAAGAGACGCTGTTCTCCCCCGCCATCCCGTTGCAGGTGAAAAGCGGCGCGCAGCCCTTGCCGTTGGAAGGGGAGGTCAAGATCGGCGGCGGTACTGTGACCATTAGCGGGAGTGGCCTCGGATCGAATCCGAGCATCGCTTACGAGCCGTTCGAATACCCCAGCCCGGGCCAGTTGGTTGAGAGTAACGGCGGCTTCGGCTGGGGTAACGCGTGGTTTGCCGGCGACGATAGCACGCTCGTGATGCCCGGGCTGGAATACACCGATTCACTGGGCAACTCGTTGCCCACCTCGGGTAATGCCGTCCAGAACGACAACCAAAGCTTTGGCACTCGGCTGCTGGACGGTATGTACGGTGACGACGGCACATCCATCTGGATCGGGTTCCTGGCCGAACACGTTGACACCGTCCATACACCGGCCGAAGGCATGGGAGCGTTCACCTTCAAGGTCGATGGCGGCAGCGATCTCTCCCTGGGGACACAATGGAACTCTGGAATGTGGGGTGCACAGGGTAACGGCGGGATCTTTACGAACACGGGCGTCCCGGTCGTCACCGGCCAAACGGCCTTCTACGTCGCCCGACTCGATTTCCAGGCGGGTAATGATTATCTCCACGTCTGGATCGATCCCAATTTGAACGCCACACCGAACGACTTCAGCGCCAATCTCGTCAATGCGCCGGTCGGCGACTTGCATTTCAATCAAGTAGACTTCTGGTCCGGTACGAGCTCCGAAGGAAATTCGTGGCAGTTCGACGAACTGCGGATCGGCTCTTCCTTCGGGGAAATCGCGCCACAGGGGCAAGGAGTTGTGGACCTCGCCGGAATCGATTTGAACGTGATCGGCAGCGCCGAGCTCGTATTGCAGACCAATGAGCAAGCTCCTTTCGGCGACCTGACCGTGGCAGCCGGGCAAACGCTGACCATCACGGGAGCAGGCATCTCTGTCGATAATCTTACGCTCGGCGACGGCGTGCAACTCGGCGACGCGGACGCCGGGTCCGAGTTCGCCGTTTATGTGAACGGCGTCATCGAAGTCGGTCCCGGCCCCGGCACGGTAACGATCGGCGGCACGCTGGAGATGGACGAAGGCGCTACCTACAAGG
Source organism: uncultured Planctomycetaceae bacterium (assembly GCA_964473065.1). GTDB lineage: Bacteria > Planctomycetota > Planctomycetia > Pirellulales > Thermoguttaceae > CAYYOX01. The sequence continues at coordinate 13,926 of CAYYOX010000098.1, forward strand.
TCGATATCGCCGGCAACCAGCACGACAAGATTATCATCGCCGGCAACGAGTTCTCCACTCCCGCAGTTGCAGACTATGCCTTTGTACCCGGCTCGCTGGAAGTCGCCGGCCTGAAACCCATGACCGACGCCAATAACAGTCCAATATGGGGCGATACGGTTGTCCGGATCCTGGAGACGGCCAACATCGACACCGAAAACGGCATCTACGACAAATTCGGCTCGGGCGAAGGCGCCACGATTCCCCTCTCCTACGGTCTAGTGCCCGGCGCGTTACCTTCCGAAGGTGATTACCTGGGCGCCGGCATCTGGTTCGGTATGGCAAGCGATGGCGCGGCGGGAGAAGACGGTGTCTACTTCAGTTCGACGTGGGTCCAGATCGGCGTCTTTCAGGCCGCCCCGGGCGACACCGACGGCAACCGCAAGGTCGAAGG
>CAYYOX010000099.1:0-1223 GCA_964473065.1 uncultured Planctomycetaceae bacterium
GGCGTCACGGCCCAAGTCAAGGCGAGCGGCGTGCGTTGGGCGATGAAGTTCAACGACCAGAAACTGGCCCTAGGCATGACCACGCCCGAGCTGGCCGCCAATTTCGTCGTCGCCCCAGGTGATAATGCCGGCGGCGTGGGCATCGAAGCGTCCCCGCCAGCCGCCCACTTCATCACCTTCGCCGGCCAATTAGTACACACGCCGGCCGCAACGATGACCCGGCTGCAACAAACGCTCGACTTCAAGAACCAACCGCAAGTCGTCGTGTACGCGGTTCAAACGAGGCCTTAGGTGGGAGTTCGCGGACAGTAAGGAAAAAAGGGAAAGAGGGAAAAGGGGAAACGAAAATAGCTATCTTGGTTTTTTCTTTTCCTAGAATTGCTTCTCTGCGCCGTCGGTCATCCGCCAGACAGCCGAATCCCTACGAATGCCCCGGGTCCGCCGAGCAGGTACGCCAGGAAGGTGATCAGAGCTATAGCGTCGAGCCATAACCTGATAGCCACGCCGAACCAATGGGTCCAGGGATACCGCCGACCGTCACGGTAGTCTTTTAGCAGAACTATGATCAGCACGAAGCTGACCAACGGTTGCGCTGCGAAACTGACATGTGCGCCTGCGACGCCAAACAGCGAGCCCCCCATCATCCTAGCGGTGACTATCGTTACGAAGAGGCCGAGGAGGTAGCTCAGTGGAATCACTAAGAAACACAGCCGCCAACGGAGGAACTTCACTCGCCACATTGCCCATAGAAAGACCAGTGCATTGATACCAAAGCCGAGCAGGGTTACCGCCGCAAAGATCCACCTCACGGGCGTTGGTGACCCCATGCGAGACATCATCACGCCTGTCGATATCAAATTGAGCAGCGTGCTCACCCCGATAATCACCAGCAGATACTCGCCCGGATGCACAGGGAAGGACCAGCCGCGCCGGCGTCGCGCGACAAACAAGATCAGTCCGGCGAGGCCTGCGCCGGAACCGATTCCCCTTAACCCCTGGAGGATCACCTGAAGCGTCCCGAGCGACTCCTCCCAATCGGGCTGGGCGAACATACGGAAGAGGCCTCTCGTGATTCCCAGATAGACGGCCACGCAAGCGGTCAGCACCATCAGGTGCGAGATTCCCAACCGCGGTGACTCGATCCCCAAAGCATCTGACAGCGGCTGTGTATCAGGGGAATCATTTGACGCGGTCTCAGATTTCAAGTGCTCGTTCTCGTCGTC
>CAYYOX010000099.1:1233-14311 GCA_964473065.1 uncultured Planctomycetaceae bacterium
TGCCAATAGAAACAAGGCTGAGCACTCGACATCGTAGACGCAACGGAACGTCGGGCAAGCCCGACCGCTAAACGGTTCTGGGATTCCGAAGCTCTCTTGGCGATTCTGATCAAAACATATATGATACGGCTGTAACTATCGTCCACTTGTGCTACGGAAAGATGTCTAATGGAAGCTCTGATCGCTCTGATTGCCTTGACGGCGATGGAAATCGTGCTGGGTATCGACAATATCGTGTTCATCGCCATCCTGGTTGGTCGGCTGCCGGAACATCAACGGGCTAAGGCACGAACGATTGGGCTGAGCCTGGCCATGGGGACCCGGATTCTGCTGCTGTTGACGCTCACGTGGATCCTGGGGCTGACGCAACCGCTCTTCACATTCTCCGGATTGGGCATCCCCGAAGCGTGGCTCGCCCATGAGGTCAACGAGGTCTCCTGGCGAGACCTCATCCTGCTGGTCGGCGGGCTGTTTTTGGTCGGCAAGAGCGTGCACGAAATTCACGAGAAGCTCGAAGGACCTCACGAAGACGGACACGGATCGCGCAAGACGGTCAGCTTCGCCAGCATCTTGATCCAGATCGCCATCCTCGATATCATCTTCTCGCTCGACTCGGTGGTCACGGCCGTGGGCATGGCCGACGAGCTTTGGATCATGGTCACGGCCGTGGTGTTGGCCGTTGGCGTGATGATGGTCTTTGCCGGCACGGTCAGCCGGTTCGTCGAGCGGCATCCGACCTTGAAGATGCTGGCCCTGAGCTTCCTGATCCTGATCGGCGTGATGCTAATTGCCGAAGGGATCGGCACGGAAGTGAACAAGGGCTACATCTACTTCGCCATGGCGTTCGCACTGCTCGTCGAGGCCTTGAACCTGCGGATGCACTCGAAGTCCAAGCCGGCTGCTGCGGCATAGCCCGCGAGCTATCAGGCCCGGTGACCGTATTGCCGCCAGCCAAAGGCGATCAGCCCCAGTCCGGCCACGCTCAGCAGGTGAACGATCATTGCCGGCTCGGGCACGCTGGGCATGGGTAACAGCGACCGGTCGGCGACCCAACCGCTTTCCTCTTTTGCGCCGATACTCTTCACGTGAATTGCCCCGGCAAGAGGTCCCGGTCCGTACTCCGTGTTGCTTGAAAAATCGAACGACCGGGCTTTGAGGTCCGGCGCCGTGATCTCGATAATCATCGAATCACCCGCACCGAACCGGCCGCCCGTCTTTTTCGAGTTAGACTCCGTGAAGTCGAGTTTCAGATCGAACCATTGGCCGTCGGGCGCTCGGAAAGCGTCGATCCCCGTGCTGATCACCGGGTCGGCGAAGCTGCCGATCTTTGCCGGCGGACCGAAGACCAAACTCGTCGGGTCCAGTGCCGGGTCGAGATTGAATAGCGCCTTGCCGATATACTCGCCTTCCACGAGATTACTCAGATCGAGTTCAAGCTTGACCGACCCGACCGTATCCTCATCATCGAAGGTAGCCGTAACCCACGGCCGATCACCCTCGGGCGAGAAGGCATCGCTGAATTCATACCTGAACGGGATTGTCAACATCTCCGCGACGGCCGATTGCCCCAGCAATGGTAGCAACAAGAAAGCCGCAACAAACCAAGTTAGAAAACCGTTTTTCATTTTCTCTATTCCTGAAAAAGGGAGGGTTCGCTCGCCGACAATCTCACGACGGCAAATCAAGGGCGGGAATCAATAAAACCACTATGCTTGCGACGTATTTGCCCTGTCAAGAAAGTTCCCCGCGCACCCAGGGCGATTTCCCGATATCTCGCTTCCCGGACCGTTATAAACGGCCCAATCAGCAAATACGGACCACCGCGACCCGGCTGCCAACCGGCGAACGGACGTTAAGAAAGCCGTCGCGACGAGCTATTGAATCTCCAGCATGGCGACCGTTACGCCGCGGAATTGGCGGGCTTGGTCTTCAGGCAAGTTCACGCCGTAGAAGATGACGTTGAGATCGATCGATGAGGCCGCCGGTGGCCTCATCGAGAAGCCCTACCGAGCCGAGGCGAGCGCGGCGATGCGGCGACGTCTTCGCCAAGCAGTGGCAAACAAAGCCAGGCCAGTCAGGCTCAGCAAGTACCCCGTCGCTGACGGCTCGGGTACGGTGACCCAGCCGCTTAACTCGTCCAACTCGCCGATCCCTTGCACGTGAGCGGCCGCAATGAACGGTCCGACGCTCTTAGACGGAGCGCCCGACTCGTTGAGAAAGTCGAACGAACCGGCTGTGAGTGAATCACCGGTGATCTCGATGATTAACGATTCACCGGCCCCGAAGCGATCCTCGGCCAGTTCGGAGCCGGTCAGGTCGAAGTCGAACTGTATGTCAAACCCAAAGGCTCCGGCGGCGGCGAACGCGTTTATTCCCGTGTTAATCGTCGGATCGAGAAAACTCCCGGTCTTTGTCGGCTGGCCGAAACTCAGGCTCGTGGGGTCCAACGCCGGATCCAGGTTGAACATCGCCGCGCCGATGAACTCCGGGGCGATCAGGTTATTCAGGTCGATTTCCATGGTCACCGATCCGGGCGTACCACCATCGTCGAACGTGGCCGTAAGCCACGGCTTCTCGCCGTTAGGGGGATAGCCGTCGGGGAGTTCGCCCTCATGGCCGTCTTCGATGTCGTCAGGATCGATAAGACCGCTGAACTCGTGAGTAAACGGGATGGTCAACGTCTCCGCAAAGGCCAAATGGCCGAAAGCAGACAAGATCAAGACGGCTACAGTCAAGCCAACAAGGATTCTAGTTTTCATCTCTCTATCTCCGCCAAGAAAAGGTTCACCAGGGACAAATCTCCGAAATGATCGGACAAGGGCGTTGTGTTCAATGCAAGACATCCGGCAACAGAATCGTTCGTTGCGAATTCAGCAACGCGCCGCACCGCGACTCAGGCCGAAGCAGAAGTGCACATCCAAAGAAAAAACCAGCGGTTGGATGTTAGAAGACGATGCGCACCTATGAGCAGACAGCCTTGCTGCCAAAAAAGTCAGTTGCTCAGACGCGTACGCTGCCTCAAGAATGGGCCTAAGGAATCGTTCGATTACCCCTACTCTATCAGGTTCAGCTTTTCTGTCAAGGAGTTCGGCGCCGTTTTACGTCTTTTTTTGAGAAACCTCGGTTTTCCGTGCCGCTACCAGCCCGTCCGAGGGGGATTTAGGCCGTTTCCGGGCGCGGCCCCCTAAGGAAACGTCCTTCCTCGCGGCAAAAAAGATGTGGTCGGCCGAGGGCTATTGGATCTGGGGCATGGCGACCACTTCGCCGCGAAGTTGGCGGGCCTGGTCTTCCGGCAGATTCACGCCGTAGAAGATCGCGTTGAGATCGATCCATGCAGCCAGCCGGCGGATGTCTGCGGGACTCAACTGCACGTCCTCGTGACCTGCACGCAGCAGTCGCATCAGGCCGCTGCCTAAGGCGCCGTACTGACCGCCGGGCGGTGTGACTTGGATTTGATTGCGGGCCTTGAATCGCGGCACCCGCTGTTCGTCGCCGCAAAGGACCAGGTAGGATCGCGTATAGCCGCCTTGCGGCGTGCCGGTCAGATCGATATCGCCGTCGATCTTTTCGCCGCCGTGACAGCGGACGCAATGCTTGTCGAGAACCGGTTGCACTACCTCCACATAAGAAAACGGTCGCCCGCCCAACTCGCCCGGGATGATCTGCGACGGCGGGCGGCTTAAGGCCATCACATGCGCATCGACCGGGGCCGTCATCCGGTTCTCGTGGCAACCGACGCACGACACTCGCTCACCCGGCTGGAGGTACGTCACCGAACGCATCGTCTGATAGGCAAACCCGTCTGCATCCAGGGCCTGGAACAACAGCAGCTTCCGGGCCGGGGCGACAAATCGGACCGAACCGTCCGGCTCGACCGGCACGGCGCCCAGTATCGCCCGGGCGTTCTCCTCGCCGGCGATGCCGATGTTCGGCGTGTTGCCGATCGGGGTCGTCTTGGGGAAGATCTGTACGACGCGCAATTCCTTGATCGAGCCGCGCGGCACATTACCCAGGCCTTCGTAGATGTCCGAAACGATCATTTCGCCGACCGGTGCGGCATCTTCCGGCAACATGCTGGGCAGGACCGGCGGCGTCGGTCGCCCTCGCAAGGGGCAAGGATTCGTGCTGCCGATCGCCGGGTCGCGATAGATCAACTCCCGATTGCCCTGTGCGTCGAGCAGGTAGACCCCCAACGCATTTTTCAGATTGGCGCCCGGCTCGAAGACCAACTTCGTCGGGCTGTAGGCCGCCAGGAAGTACTTCTCCGAGAGCGGCCAGGGCGAGGCGTAGTACTCGGGGATCTCGAACGACTCGGCCTCAGGGAAGGGCACCTCGGGCGTGATCCGGGTGATCGCTTCCTGGCCGTCGTAGTTGACCGTCGGGTCGACCAGGGCAATCGAACCGCCAGCGATCGAGTGATGGGCGGAGGCCGTAAACGCGATCTTGGTGCTGTCGGGAATCGGTTGGATCTGGAACGTGCAATGCGGCTTCGGCGTTCCGTTACCCCAAACGGCCGTCGGGTTGGTACCGTCGGGTCGCGACGACCAGAGGTTTTGATGCGTCACCGCATCGCGATCGATGTAATCCCAACGGGCGTACAGAATGTGGCCCGAGTTATCGACCGCCGGAAACCACTCGTTCGTGTCGTGAAACGAGAGCGTGCGAATGTTGCTCCCGTCGGCATCCATGCGGTGCAGCGTGTAAGTATCCCAACGCCGACTGAACTGCCCGCCGAAACAACGCGCATAGCCTTTGCGTCGCGTGGAACAGAAAGCGATTCCCCCGTCCGGAAGATAGGCCGGCATCGGGTCGTCATAGGGGCCGAACGGCAATTGCTTCCGGCCCGTCCCACCGACGTTCACCTCGTAGAGATGGTAATAGCAATCGCCCGGGCCTTGTTCGTTGATGTTCAATTCCTCGGGCAAGTAGGTCTGCTCGCGGCACTCGACATACGCGAAGACGATCCGTTTCCCGTCGTAGGAAAGCCGCGGCTCCAACACGTTGCCCCCTTCGAGCTTCCCGGCAAGAATGTCGCGAGCGGCCAGCGAGTAGCCCGGCTTCTCGAGCACAAAGATTCCGCCGCCGGGTCGCGCTCGCCAGCCGTAGTATTGCATGACCTGATGGCTATACGACGTGGGCACGCGTTTGGTAAACACGATCCGATCGAAATCCAACAACGGATTAGCCAGCGCAATCCGCCGCTTCAGCCGCCGAACTTCCATATACAGCCGCTTGCGGCTTTGCAACGAACCCACTTTAACAGCCGCCATCCGCTCAAGTTCCCCAACTTCCACCGCCAAGAAATCCCCAGGCCGCCCCATCCGAAGATCCTCAACCAACCGGCCCGCCTTCTCCAAATGCAGTGCAATCGCCGCGTCCAACGTTTCGGCCGAACCGTCCAAGCCGTCTTCCCGTTGCCACTCACTTTGCACCATGGCCCAAAGGTCCAACTGGCCGCAGCCGGTCGCGGCAAGCTTCTGCCGCAATGGTTTGAGCGCTTCGATGTCCAACACTTGCTGTAACCGGATCATCCCGCTGCCGAAGGAACCGCGATATGTGCTCATCACCAGTTGCGGCAGCCGCACCGACTGGCCCGGCAGAACCTCGATCGGCGCGGCCGCGTCACCGATGCTCAATCGCAGTTCGAGTTGCCCCTTGGACGTCATCACCGAGTGTAATTGCCACGCGCCGCCATCTCCCATGACCAGCAGCACGCCGCTTTGGTCTTCATCGTCAGCCAGGGCGAAAATCGGCAGATCCTGGGCGCCGGTCAAGCTCACCGGTTGTTCGACGCCGACCGGCGACTGTTTCAATTCCACCTCGCGGCCGAACCCATACAGCGTCGGCAGTCCGACCGTGCTGGCCGGGTCGGATTGCATCTCGTAGAACCAACCGCCCAGGCCCTGTTTGCTGGTCGAAAAACTTTTCGACGCCTGAAAACTCTCGCCGTCGGCATAGGTAATCACCGGGTCCCAATAGGTCGTGTCGCACGCGATGTTGACCCGTTTGTGCACCACGAATCGAATCGAGTCGCCCGTCTTAACGTCCAGCGTAACGTTCGGTTCGACGCCCTTTGCATCGGCCCCGTCGATCTCGGCCTGCCAGACATCTTGGCCGGCATGACGGATCAACAGCCGCACGCCGTCGGTGGCGGCATCTTCATGCAGCTTGTAGACCCGGCCGGTGATCTTGATGCGTCCGTCGCGCGGCACGCGGAAACGGCGAACGCTGGGTGTGTTCACGCCCGGGTGGTGGTAGCGGTCGCCCACACGCGTCCAGCCGGGACCGGTCCAGAAGGTCGAGTCGTACCAGGTGTCGTGGCGATACGTCAGCTTGCGATACCCGACCGACTCCGGATCGTCGGCAATGCGAAACTGCCAGTCGGCCAGTGTGATCGATTCGACCTTGACCGTCGCCTCGCCCGGGTTAGAGATTGTGGTATCGATCACCAGCACGCCCGGCTCGCTCGCCGGGCGGTGTTCTTGGGCCACGACCAGACCACTGTGGCCGCGGACGTCCAGTTTTCGCACCAGCGAATCGGCCGGCTCATCGCGGAAAAACTTCGCCACGGCCGACTCCTCAGCCAAGCCGACCGGCAGCCAACCGATTCCCCCCGCAACCGCCAGCAACACCACCAAGCAAGTCCGTCGGATCTTCATCACTCAACCTCCGCGTTATTGTCCGCAAGGCCACGATTCTAACCGTCTATTATACACACTCGCCCGCATAACGACAGAACAACACCATCCCCGCAACAGAGGGGGAGTCCTAGCGCGTTTCTCTTGGCTATTGACGCCTTGCGTTCCGGTAACAACGAGATCATAATGCCGGGAAGTTTCAAGAGCACCTCAGAGAGGAACATTAAGGGGAAAGGTTCGCAAATCATGGAGACTCGCGCAGAAACGTAAACAAAGAAGAAAGGGAACCACAGAGGGCACAGAGAACACAGAGAAAGAGAATACGGAGAGGATTTGTTGTTGTCCGCCTTCTCTGTGTGCTCTGTGGTAGTCTTACTCCGCGCGATCCCCTGTTAACGTCAACATTCACGATTACGACATTTCAGGAGTATCCCGATGATCTCGGAAAAAGACCGGACCACGATCCGCGAACTGGCTAAGAAGTGGATGGAACTGGCGTCGCTGCCCGTGATGCAAGAGCGGAAACGGCTGTGGAAGGCTGTCCATGACCTCAAGGCCGAGCGGCCGGTGATCCTCTTCGAAGCGTGCTGGATCGACGGGTTTGTTTCCTCTGACGAGCTTGTCTGCGAAGACCCGATGCTTCGCGCGGTCGAACAACAGATGCGAGTTGCCGTGAAGCAGGCCGAGTTGGGCGATGACATGGTCGTCGAGCCCTATTACCGGATCCCCTGGCGAATCAATTACTCGGACTACGGCGTGCCGGTCGAGATTCACTCGGCCATGCACCAGGAGGATACAGATCTGGCCTACAGTTTCAGTTTCCCCATCGCCACGCCGGAGGATATCGACAAACTCAAGAAGCGGACCCTTGCCGTCGATCGCGCGGCGACGCAAAAGGCCAAGGACAAGCTCGAAGACGTCATGGGCGACATCCTGCCGGTCCGGGTGGGGAACATCGATACGTTCGCTCACGAGTTCGAACTCGACGAGAATGCCGATTCCGGGTTCAGCGGGATCTTCTTCTTCGGGCTGACTTGGCAAGTCTACCGGTTCCTGGGTAACGACCGCCTGCTGTTCTGGCCGTACGACGAACCGGACTCCCTGCACCGGCTGATGCAATACATGCTCGACGACCGGATCGCGATGTTCGAGTATCTCGAGCAGCAAGGGGTTCTCGACGCCAACACCGACAGCCAAATGGCCGGCCCGCGGGCCTATGGCTACGTCTCCGATTTGCCCGAGGTTAATGGCAAACAGTCCTACGGGCTGAAAGATCTATGGGGTTGGGCCGAATCGCAGGAGGCGGCCCCCATCTCGCCGGCCATGTACAAGGAGTTCGTGCTTCCTTACTTGGCCGAGTTGAGTAAAAAGTTCGGGCTGGTTTACTACGGCTGTTGCGAACGGGTGGACGACCGGCTCGAGATGATCATCGACGCGATCCCCAATCTCCGCTCGGTCTCCGTTTCCGGCTGGACCGATCTAAACAAGGCGGCCGAGATGCTCGGCGGCAACTACGTCTATTCCCGCAAGCCGACGCCGGCCTACATCAGCAGCCCCAACGCCGATTGGGACCTATTGGAAAAAGACATGAAAGACACCTACGCCGTCACGCAAGACGCCAACGTCGAGATCCTCTTCCGCGACGTCTACACCGTCCAAGGCGACTTCCCCCGAATCCGCAAGTGGGTCGACATGACGAAGTCGGTCTTTCAGATGTGACGGGAGCACCGGGTAGCACGGACTGGAGTCCGCGCCGCCTAGCCGGTCCACGGCCGCAGTTCGCCGATCTGCCCCGATGGCCGGTGCGTGTTTGCCGGCAAGCCGTCATCTTGGGGGGGTATGTTGACATTTCCGCACGGATAAGCATACTAAGAGGTGTATTGTCGTGGGCACATTCATCTGCCGTCCGTCCGGCGGTCGCTCTACAGAGCATTCACGCAGCATGGTTACGCAAATCGAAACGCCCCCCAATCGCGAAGACGTTTTTCCTTTTCTTTCTCCCGTCTTGGGTTGACCACTGCGCCGGGATGTGAGAAAGCGACGGCCACCGAGATTCAATCCACCAATGGAGACGAAAAATGTATCGCACAATCACCAGCGTGTTCCTGCTGGGCGTCAGCTTCTGGACGCCGGTTGCCACGCGTGCCGAAGTCATTATCAACTCGAACGGTGGTGATCAGCCGCACTCCAACGTGCAGCCCTCGCTGGCCATCAACCACATCATTGCACTGCAGGGGACCTTTCCATCCAGAAACAAGGACGACAAGGGCCTGGAACCCTATCTGGGCGAGGTGGATCTGTTCGCGGGCAATTTCGCGCCTCGAGGCTGGGCGTTTTGCGACGGACAGATTCTGCCCATCGATCAGAATCAGTCGCTGTACGCGCTGCTAGGAACCACCTACGGAGGCGACGGCCGCACGACGTTCGCCCTGCCCGATCTCCGCGGGCGCGTTGCCGTGCATCCGGGCACGGGAGACGGGCTGAGCTCTCGGCAACTTGGCCAGAAGTTCGGCGTTGATGACGTGACGTTAACGGTAAACCAACTGCCGGCCCATGGCCATAACATTGAGCACCCTTGGCTTGGCAACCTCGCGACGGAGGGCGCCGGCGGCAACCAGTCGCACACCATCGTACAGCCGTCCCTGGGCCTGAACCATACGATCACGACGCAGGGGATCTACCCCAGCCGAGACAAGGGCCTCGATTCGTTCATCGCCGAGATCGATCTTTTCGCAGGCAATTTCGCGCCTCGCAGTTCGCTCTTTCCCGACGGTCAGTTGTTGCCGGTCGCCGATAACGAGGCGCTCTTCTCGCTGATAGGGACAACCTACGGCGGCGACGGCCGAACCAACGTCGCCCTGCCCGATCTGCGGGGACGGGCTGTCATGCACGCGGGAGACGGGCCCGGGTTGACGCCTCGGCGACTGGGCGAGGAGACCGGAGTTGAAGAGGCGACGCTGACCGCGACCCAATTGGCGAGCCACAATCACTTTTGGGACGATACGGAAGATATCTTTGCTTTTGGGTACACGACCTCGACCGGCGGCAGCCAGCCCTACAACAACGTTCAGCCGTCGTTGGCGCTGAACTACATGATCGCGCTGCAAGGAGTCTACCCCTCCAGAGATAAGCAAAGCAAGAGCGCCGATCCGTTCGTCGGCGAAGTCGGTCTGTTTGCCGGCACTTTCGCGCCCCGCGGCTGGGCCCTTTGTGAAGGGCAACTGCTGCAGATCGGCGATAACAATGCGCTCTTCTCGCTGCTGGGGACAATCTACGGCGGCGACGGCCGAACCACGTTCGGACTGCCCGATCTCCGCGGCCGCGTCGCCGTGCATCCTGGACAAGGCCCGGGTCTGCAGCCTTGGGTCCTCGGCCAGAAGCGCGGCGCCGAGATGGCCGCCATCGGCCTCGATCAGATGGCGAGTCACTCTCACGGAGTAGTAGTCCCCGAACCGTCGACGTTCGTGCTCGCCATGCTGGGGCTGCTGACGCTGGGACTGGCCGCTTGGCGACGCCAAGGATAGGGCGGCCAGCGCTTCGAGTCACTCAGGGAGGCATGCGAACCGGGTAGCACAGACACTTCGCCGCAAAGGGCGTTGCCACTTGACGACGTCTGTTCGGCCAATATGTCCGTGCTACCCGCGTTTACCCCGAAATCCCGAACCCCACAAACATGAGCGCACCGTGAGCAATTGTTACGATGCAAGACTCTACTGATCCATCGGTTGCAGGGCGATCGAGGCTTTGATTAGGTAGCTGCACGTGCAGCGGTCGGTGGCGTCGGGCATCAGAACTAGGCCGCCGGCTGGAATGACGTTGATCCAACAGCCGGGCCGGATCCCGCCGTAGTTTCGGTTGCCCGAGTTGTGCAACAGGTCGGTGTAGCCGAGCGTGGCCGAGCGGTAGACCAGCAGGTTCCGCGATCCGGCCAGGATGCCGCAGCCGTAGGACCGCTCGAACTTGAAATCCTTCTGCTGGCCGCTCAATAGATCCCAAGCTCCCGGTTGAGCGTAGATCGTCTGGTCGTTGATAATCGGCCGCGAACCGTATCGGGCCTCGATATCCCACAAGGGCTCACCGTCGGAAGCCCGAAATGCGGCCATTCGCCCGCCGATCTCCGAGTCGAGTTTGAATCGGGTGTTTTGGTAGGCTACCAACAGCACATCGTGCTCTTCGCTCAAGGCCAACATCGTGCCGTAGATACCTTCGTCCGCCTTCCATTGCGGTTGGCCCGTTTCCATGTCCAAGGCAACCAGCGCGCCCGGCTCGTGTTTGGCGTTCTTGTCGCCTCGCCGAGCGTCGTCCTTGCTGGCTAGTTGCCGATCGATCAGGTAGACCCGCCCGTGGCCGACGGCGATGGCATTGTTGCGGATCGATTGCTCGGGCCGATAGGTCCACTTCAGCCGGCCGGTCTTCGCATCCATCGCGAAAAGAAGCATCGATTCGGTAAACTGGGTGCGCATGTCGCTTCGCCCGTATCGGTATTTGACCAGATGCTCGGTATTGGCCAACGTCCCCAGCAGTGTCCCGTCGACGCAGGCAAGGTAGGCCCAAATGCCGTCGCTTCCGTCAGGCATCTTCGGGGCCGGGAACTCGGCCAGCAGTTTGCCGTCGGCCGGATCGATCCGCAGGCACCTACTACCGGTACGCACGTAAACGGCATCCGCGGTCACACAGCAATTGCTGCCGGTGCCGGCCGTACCCATCAGGTGCTCCTGATCGTAGGCTTTGAGGATTTTGGGTAGCGGAAACTCCCACAGCGTGCGTCCGTTATAAGCATCGACACCGCGGATCGCGTCGCGCCCCTCGACAAACATCCGCCCGTCGAGAAACATCGGCGCCGGCCCGCGGCCGTGACGGCTGGGCATCTGGAAATTCATATCGGTGAACCAGAGCATCCCCAATCGGCCTTGGGCCAAGGTATCGGTCGAGCAATTCGTGTTGGCCGGATCGCAATACTGATGCGTCCACGTGCCCGCGTCTTGAAGCGGCCCGCGGGCCGACTTTTCCATGACCCCCGGCTTCCCGATACAGGCCACGCCGCCGAAGGGCCTTTGCAGACGCTGCATCTCCTCAACAGGCACGACGCCCGAACCCTCGGTCACCGATCGGCCCGAGACGACCAGATTGGCGAAGTAGTTCGGATAAGTCGTGGCCGCTGGATCCGCTTGATGGACGGTTACTCGCACGCCATACAGCCCGGCCGCGGCAAGCTTCTGCCGCGCAACGGCCACCTTCTCGGGATCCGGGTCGACGGCGTAAATGTGGAGCTTGGTCCGCTTGGCCAAGGCATAGGCCAAGGCTCCGTCACCGCAGTTCAGATCGAGACAGTAGCCGTCGGTTATGCCCGTTTGTTGGATGATCTCTTCGGCGGCCGCTTCGAACGGGCCGTTCTCGCCATAAGGCGAGCCCTCGGTAATCGACTCGACCACCGTTTCCTGTTCTGTCGGCTGTCCCAGACAATAGATTCGGCCCTTGTCGGTGCTGACCAACAGCCGACCGTCGGCCAGGGCCAACCCGTAGGGCACTTCGTCCGGAAGCGAGACCGACGCGACGATCTCTTTGGATGTGCCGTCGATCACATCGATACTTCCCTCGCGGCCCACAACAATCTGCTGGGCGGCCACCAGCAAGGAGCACACGTCCGTCTCGGGAGACTCGATCAACGGTTCGGGCTTCCCCGGCAGCGTTTTGACCGAAGTATTTCCCTTGCGGTCGGCCACCTCTTTCTCGACGAGTTGACTCCGAAAAACGCCCTTTCGGCGGGCGTGAATGAGGCCTTGCGGCGTGAGGGCGATGGCCGTGCCGCCGATCCCCTTGGCCGCGGAACGGCCCGTGTCGGCCTCGAAAACGTGTCCGCCGTTGAAAAACAGCGAGTCGGTCGCCGCCACGTTTGCACCGCCGTTGGCATGGTTGGCCTGCAAATGAAAATACCGCAGCTTACCGTCTGCACGACTCAGCACGGCAGGGGCCGCTCGACCGGTCGGCACGAGCAGAAACTCGCCGCACACGACCAGGTGCCCTTGGGCCGAGATCCCGCTGTGGGCGTTCGCGCCGCCGTGCGGCTGAGGCATGTGAATCGCGCCCGACGTGTCGTTACACCAAAGCACGTTGCCGGTGGCCGCATCGACCGCATAGACATAGATCCCCTCGGAAGGCCAGATGCCGGCGGCGAAGTAGACCACATTGTCGGCAATCACCGGTCCGCCCCGGGCCGGCCAACGGGAGATCATCCGGTCGTTACCCAGCAGCATGTCGTCGCGCGGCCCGCCGCGGAGTTTCCAGAGCAGCTTTCCCTCGGCGGCCGAGAGGCAATACAAATACCCGTCGTCGCTGACCACTAACACGCGGTCCTGCCACACGGTCGGCGCGAAGCGGATCGGTCCGTTGGTGAAGAACGTCCAACGCTCGCTGCCGGTTGCCGCATCCAGGGCATAGAC
>CAYYOX010000100.1:0-7112 GCA_964473065.1 uncultured Planctomycetaceae bacterium
TTGTCGATCGCCGCCGGGTCGAAGAACGGCTGCGGGTTCTGTCGGGTCGCGAGCACATCAATAGCGTCCACCGTGGCGTCGCTCAAAGAGTTGCCCGTCTCGCCCACCGCATTGCCGAAGTAAGACACGTCCGGCACGCTCAGGCCCGTGTCGCCGGTGACCAATACGGTCACCTCGAGCCACGTGTTTCGGATCGCGCCGTCGTCCCAAGTCAAGGTGATCCGGCCGTCCGTTGCGTCGATGTCTGCCGGCGCCGGGGCATCGATCCAATTGCCCGGCGTGTCGTCGTTGCCGAGCTTGAACGTGAAATCATTTTCATCGATCGCGCCCGGATTGACCATGCCCGCGATGTCGATGATGATCCCGTTGATGCCGTGGACATAGCTCGTATAGTTGGCCAGCGTGGCCTGTTCGCCCGGCAGCAAGGCCGCTTTGTCCGTGGCGATCGTGTTGCCCAACGACGAGTTATTGTAGAACACGTACCGGCCCGCCACGCCGATTGTCCGCAGTGCGTCCGCCGTGCCGGGTGTCGGCGGCTCGGCCGTCCAACTCGAGGCGTCGTTGCCCCAGTCGGTTCGGGCCGTGCGGTTCAGCGAATCACCGCCGCCGTCGGTTGTGGCCTGCCAACTACTGAGATAGTCGACCTCGTCCTCGATCACATGCGGTACATACAACGGATCGTCCAGCGGCGGCGTGTCGGGACGCTGCAGTTGGAGCCGCTCGCCCGTGTCGCTGAGCGTATCGTTCGGATTGCCCACGATCGTCACTTCCGCACCGATGCCGTAGGCCGTGCGGAACGCGTCGAGTTTGATCTGATCGCTCGGGTCGAACGAAACGATCACCAGGGCCGAATTGGCATCGAGCATCGTGCCGGGCGCGAAGTCGTAGTCAAACCCCTTGCGCAACCGCCAACCGGTCAGGTTAACCTGATACGCTGCCGTGTTGTAGATCTCGATGAATTCCAGCTCGTCCGGCACATCGTCGCCGGGCGGGTTGTACATCACTTCGCTGATGCCGACCTCCTGCGGCGGTCGCGGACCACTGTTTGCTTCGTCGGGGGTGAAGTCGGTCATGGGGTAGAGATCGCCCGTGCCGTCGGGCCAGCGGCCGAACGGTTCGCCGCCGAGCGACCCGCCGAATTCGACATGGTCGGCGAATCGCAAGGAACTGCTCCCGCCGGGATCCATCAATAGCCACACGTCGTCGCCGCGAGAACCGCTCAACGCGAAGTCCTTCAAGCCCGGGCCGCCGAACTCGTTCGTCTGGTCGACCGTAAACGTCTCCCCCACATAATGGCCTTCATAGAACGTCGCATAGCCGTATGCCGGGATGGTTGTGCCGCCGGGAATGCGGAACTTGAAGAAGTCGTCGCTGGAATCGCTCAGCCACCAGCCGCCCAGCGCGATGGGGCTGCCGGTCTGATTATACAATTCGATCGCATCGACCGCCGGATCATCCGTATGGCTAAGCACCTCGTTGACCACCACGGCGCCGAGCGGTCCGGCGCCGGGGCTGCCCGGGCTGCCGAGGTATTCGCTGCTGCTACGCCAGCTATTGCCGTCTTCGAGGTACACGATCCGCAGGGCATTGTCTTGCGGGACGGCCGCCGGGGCGATCAGTTCCAGGGTAGCCCCGTTGCCGTCGGCCCGGTTGGGCCAACCGGCGTCGCCCGAGTCGCCGTAGATGAAATCGAGAAGCGTTTGCCCAAAGGCGTCGGTGAGCGTGATTTGTTCTCCGCCGTTGTTCAACTGGTTCGGATAGGGTCCGACCAGATTCGGCACGCTTCCGTAACGCTCGGCAAAGGCGGCCGGGTCCTTGGCCACGACTACGTATTGGCCCGGCGTGAGTGTGTTGACGCCGCTGCCGGTGAAGTCGAAATCGATCCCCGCGGTAAACTGCACGCCGGTCAAGTCGATCGGTAAGGTGCCCGTGTTCAACAGTTCGACGAACTCGAAGGCGTCGTTGTCGACAAAGCCGGCATCCGTTTCGTCGGCGGTCGGATCGGCCGGGTTGTAGTTGATTTCGGTGATACGCAGTCCACCGGTGGGCGGCCCGGTGGGTGAGCCGGCGATGAACTGCACCGGGTCGGACCAATGACTCCAGCGGCCCGTGTTATCTTGCATGCGAACGCGAGCCCGATAGGCATGGCCCACTTCGAGCGAATCGGCCGGCACGGTGATCTGGTCGTTGAAGCTGCTCAGTTCGCCGCTTTCCCAGATCGCATTGATCTCAAAGATCTTCGGCGCGGTCGGATCGTAGCTCGGCGCCTCGGGATCGGAGATCTCGCCGACGCGCCACTCCATGGCCTCGAACGAGCCGGCGCCTTGCGGGTCGCTGAAGGAGGTGGTTTGGAAGATCAAGTCATCAACGGGAAGTGTGACAGTGATCACCGGGAGCGAAGCCTCCATTTCGAGATCGAAGCTGATATCGGAACTGCTGGAGCCGGTTTGATGGATTTCGACGGCCAGCACATTCGAGCCGTCGACCAGCAGGGCCGGATCGACGGCGAACTCGTAGAACGTGTCCTCTCCGGCATTAACAACACCCGCGGACGAGGTGGTCTGATAGTCGATTGCGCCGGTTGGCATGTTCGAGCGGAGGAGTTCCTGACCGTTGAGATACACGACGGCCCCGTCGTCGCGCAATAGCCGCAATGTGACGTCGAGGTAGCTTGAGGCGTCGTTCACGTTGAACTCGTGGCGGAAGTAGGTCGTGATGTGTTTGTTGCCCGAGTCGCCGCCGTAGCCGACCTCGGTGGCTTCATCGCCGTCGCCGTAGCCAAGTTGTGCAGGTCCCTCACTCCAAGCGGCATCATTAAAACCGGGCTCGCGCCAGGCGGTGTCCTGATCCGAACCGTCGTCGAGATACCGCCAGTCGGCTCCCCGGGGGATCAGCGCTGCCGAGGTGATCGCCTCGCCGATCGCGGCAATCGCGGGCGTGTTGGGGATGGCCGAGTCGGCGATTTCGCTTTCGAGGAAGTTGGCGCCGTAGTTGGCCGGAGTGCTGCCGCCGTTGGGCCCCGGCGTGGTGAAATCCTTGACCCACTGCAACATACCCTCGTGGTCGGCCGAGACCAGGGTCCGCGTAATGGTTCCGCCCTGGGTAGCTTGGTTGTTGGGGTTCTTATAGAACGTGCCGCGATGGGCCCCCGAACTCTTCGAGTTGTAGTTCCACATGAACTGATCGACGTCGACGAAAGTCAACGGCTCGCCCGGCGGGTTGACGAACGAGGCCAGTTCGTCGTAGAGTTGAGCGATCTGGTCCTCGCTGGCCAGCAGATCCTGGATCTCTCGCCCGCGGTTCTTGTAGCCGATGGAGAACTGCTGGTGATTGAGCACGTTTTGGATATTCAGCACGCCCGACCAGTGGGTCGACGGGATGTAGAGCATGTCCAGATCCCAGGGCATGACCGACCAGAGGTCCGTTTCGGGATTATGGTAGGTGTAGCTGTTCCATCCTTCGCGCAGATCCATATTGTTGACGATCCGGTTGATCGCGCGGAAGGAATAGTATCCTTCCAAGTCCAGGTTATCTTCCCACCACTGGACCGTGTTGGTCCGGTTATATCCGGATTGGAAGGCGGTCAGATCGGAATTGTTGCTCGGCTGGGTGGGGCCCTGGTTCTTCTTGTCGCCACCCCCCCATTCCATCTTGTAGACGTTTCCATCGGGCAGATCCCGCTGGTCGAGGAATCGTCCGTCGGGCTGTTCCAGCGTCAAGTAGAGTCCCCACAGATCGCCCTCGTATTGATTGCTCGGATGGGCTTCCTGGGCATCATCGATGACGCGGAAGTGGACGTAATTGGTGTTCGAGCTGGGCACTCCGGCCAGATCGTACAGCTTATGGGCGCCCGCCTCGCCGATGCCCGCCATGCCGCGATTGACAAACATCCAGGGCGTGGCAACGGCCGAGAAGTTCATCCTGGTCCACGGAGCCTTGTACGGTTGCCCGAAGTTGTCTCGAGCCTGGAAGTCATGGCCTGGCGTGAAATGGAACTTCCACTTGTTCTTACCCGAGTAATAGGTGGAAAACTCGCCGCGAACGTGATACTCGATGTGGTCGTAGACCTCGCCGTCATAGACCAGCGTGCCGTTGAAACGGGCTTCTTCATAGGAGCCGTTGTACTGGCTGTTTTGAACGTCGCCCGCGTCGGCAATCAGATGATAGGCCGGCACCGAGTCCATCACCTCGGCACTGAAGGTCTTCGGGGCGGTCACGCCGGGCCGATCGGCGCCGGTCCACCCCGGGATGCCGTCGTAGACGAAGTAGGCGAAATTCGGCTGCGGGTCGTCGAGATACGGCCCGCGAACCGAGGCCCCCAACGTGTCCTCGGACGTGATGCGGTAGCGGACCATTCGGCGATGTTGCTGCAATGAGCCGGGCAGCACGACCGAATAGATGTCGTCCCCGGCGAGCGCATCTCCGTTGATGCCGTCGTCGTGCATCGCGATGTTGGTCCAGTAGGCCTGGTTTTCGAACTGCGAATCTCCCAACGCGATGTAGTTGCCCGGATCGACCAGTTGATAGGCCAAATCGACGCTGGCCACGCCCTGCGGATCGGTGACCTTGATAGTGATCGTGACATCCTCGCCGGAGGTCGGCTCTTTGGGCGAGTGGCTGACTTGTCGCATTTGCGGGGCGACGTTGTCGGCCGTTGCGGAGTTTTCCGCGCCGGGTGTGGGGCCCTCTTCGCTGGGACGCCAGTTGCCGCCGATGTCGTTCGGCCAGGCGGGATTGACAAGCTCGATCGACTTGCCCGGGTTTTGATCCGGCTCGTCACCCACGGTCGGCCAAGGGAAGCCCAGCTTGTAGTCGACCCGATCGTGCGCGAATCCACGCGGATCGCGCAACACGATCGTTTCGCCCTCGCTGGCCAACCGCCCGACGAACGGCCCCAGCGAGCTGACCTGATACTTGTTCTGCACGGCCGCCGGATCTTGCGAGACGACCAGGTATTCTCCGGGGGCCAGTTCGGTTCCGTCGGGAAACGTGAAGTCGATGCCTTTCGAGAAGTAGCTGCCCGACAGATCGGCCGTCGTGGCGCCGATGTTCAACAACTCGACGAACTCTACCAACTCGGTCTTAATGTTCGGGTCGTAGTGGATTTCGTTGATCACGACCATGGCCGACGTATTGGTCGCGCCCGGCGTGGAGTTGACGAAGTAGTGCCGCAGGCCGTCCGCATCGACGACGGCGACCAACTCGGGTAGCACCAGGAAGTCGGCGTCGTTCTTGCCCGCGTTGAGTCCGTGAACGGCCAGGACGTTCGTGCCGGAGCGCAACGCCCCGAGGGCGTCGGAGAGATTGATGGTCTCCCACTGCAGCGAGTCCGCGTAGCTCCGGTCCCCGGTGGCCGTGGAGTTCCAAACGAGCGTTTCGGGTGCGTTGCTTCGGGCTACTTCCTGGCCGTTGATGTAGGCCACGAACCCGTCGTTGTACTTCATTTGCAACTGCAAGGCCTCGATCGAGTCGAGATCACTGACCGTGAAGAGCGTGCGCGTCCAGAGCGAGGCGTTGACTCCCTGCATGGTGTTGCGCACGTCGGTACGCAAGGCGCCGCCGAAGTCATCCGGTTGGTTGGTGAAGCCGATGCCAAAGCGCGGGGCCGCTCCGCCCGACTCGAAGGGCAAGATCAGGTTTTCGTTCGCCGCGCCTCCGGAGTTCTCTTGCATCCAGGTCCAATCGGAGCCGTTGTTCTGGTCGAAGCTTCCGATGCGCTGCATGGTATCCGACGTGGCGCCGGCGGGCGAGACCGAGGACCCATTCCAGACTTCATCGATCGTCAGGTTGGCAAACGCGCCGGCCGTAATGTTGAAAGTCGCCATGACGGCGTCGTCGTAGCCCCAGATCACGAAGTCGATGATCATCCCGCGATCGTCCAGGATCATTACCCATCCCTCGTCCTTTGCCCGCCAGAAGATGTTGTCATCGGCCGTGTCGGGCCGATAGATCAACTCGCCGGGGGCCATCAAGGCGGGAAAGTCCCAGAGCAGAGCGTGGACCTCGTTGATGTCGTAGTTTTGGGCATTGTTCGCCACGACCGTCCAGCCGTTTGTGAGGACCATGTCGTCCGAAACGTTCTGGATTTCGAAAGAGTCGGGCGTGCCCGTGCCGGCTTCGGTGATCGCAATCGTCGGATCCTGAGCGTACCCGTTCCACTCGGAGTCGTTGAACGCGGAATCCGTCCAATCGGTTCCCAGGCCGGCCTCGGCGGCGGTCGGAACGAGATAGGTCAACTTGGCCGCCTCCGAAACGAGCGGGGTCATGTCCTGAACCAACCCATACGAAACGTCCGCATACTGTTGGGGATACTCGAAGCCGTGTGTGTACGTCACGGTTACGCCGTCCGACTCGACCAGCCCCAGATACTCGCCGCCTGCCGCCAGTTGGAAGTTGGTGTGCAGCGGTAAGGCCGGATCGCGGCGGTTCTTTCCCGAGGCAAACACCGGCAGGTACTCACCCGGCTGTACGGTCACGTCGGGAAACGGCCACTGGGTCAAATCGTCCGCGTCGTCGGTCAGGTACCAGCCGTCCAGATCGATCGGCTGGCCGGTGGGGTTATAGATTTCTAGCCAATCGGAGAAGTCGCCGTCGTCATCGGCCCACGCGGTTTCGTTCAAGGCCATAAACTCCGAAATCACCGGCCCGGCGGCCAGCAGATGACGAGGTTCCAACTTCTCCAGCCGCATGTCGCGGCGTCTGGGGACGGAATGCCTTGACTCGCGCCGCGAACGTCTCTTTCCCGCACGGTCGGAAGTTGCCAATCGCCACCAGTTCTTCATCACGACTCCCCGTAATCCGTTCCCCGCCGAAGTTCAAAAACAATGCCACCCCCTAGTCGGGTGCAAAGCGCGCGGCATCACCACCATAATAACCATAATAACCGATATAAGCCAACCGCACAACCATTTTGCAGGCTGGGAATGGCTATGGCACGGCCGTTCAGGGGGTTTCTTTGGAAACTTCAGAGTGGGTCAGACGGCGCAGTGTTTGTAGGAGGCGACTCCCGTCGCCGATTTACAAACACTCGTCTGCCCGTAGCCACGCTCGCCAGAGCGTGGGGCGTGCTCGAGAGTTACGACCACGGTCTGGCGACCGTAGCTACCTAACAC
>CAYYOX010000100.1:7122-9450 GCA_964473065.1 uncultured Planctomycetaceae bacterium
GCGTTACAGGGGCTTCAGGCAGCACCTTTAGGGGGCAAGTGCCGCAGTTTCCGCCCGGCAGCGTTGAAAAGCAATCCGAGTGCGGCGGCTAAACAGTTTTCTTCACTGCCTACTGCGTACCGCCTACTGCTTCCTATTTCCTAATCGCCGTAAAGAGTTCCGTCTGGCCCTTGATGGCCCGTTCGGTCGGCAGGCGTTCCATGGAGCTGGCGCCGTAGAAACCGTCGATGGCTTTGCAGTTCCCCAGAATGTAGGCCGCATCGTCCGGCTCGGCGATCGGACCGCCGTGGCACAGTACGATCACGTCGTCGCGGATGCTCTTGGCCGTGTCGGTGATTTCATCGATCAGCTCGACCGAATCGTCCAACGTCTTGGCCGTATGGGCGCCGATAGACCCGCAGGTGGTCAGGCCCATGTGGGCAACCAGGATGTCGGCTCCGGCACGGGTCATGGCTCGTGTCGTGTCGACGTCGAACACGTAGGGTGTGGTCAGCAGGTCCAACTGCCGGGCCAGCCGGATCATCTCGACTTCCTTGTCGTAGCCGAAATTGGTCTCTTCGAGGTTCACCCGTAGCGTGCCGTCGATCAGGCCGACGGTCGGGAAGTTCTGCACGCCGGCGAACCCGACGGCCTTGACCTGTTCGAGGAACTTGTCCATCAGCCGCATGGGATCGGTGCCGCAGACGCCGGCCAGCACGGGTGTTTTTCGGGCCACCGGCAGCACTTCAGCGGCCATCTCCATCACGATCGCATTGGCGTCGCCGTAGGGCATCAGCCCGGCCAAGGAACCGTGGCCCGCCATGCGGAATCGGCCCGAGTTGTAGATCACGATCAGGTCGATGCCGCCGGCCTCTTCGAACTTGGCACTGATACCGGCGCCGGCGCCGCCGCCGATGATCGGTTTGCCGTCGGCGATTTTATGACGGAAACGTTTTAGGATGTCGCTGCGTGGTTCGGCCATGGGGAACTCCGTGGTAGTGAGTTGTTAGCAGGGTGGGCTTCGCCCACCGATTCCTGCAATAAAAGCTGTAATATAATCACCGTCGCGATACAAAACAATCGTTCTACCCGGCGAGCATCAATTCTTGACGGAACGATCGGAGAGGCGCTTCGCGAACACACGCCCCGCCCAGATCCAAACATAAAGCAGCAGGAACAGTTGAAACCACATCAGTAGCGGAGTGTTGTAAATCATCAGCTTGTAGCCGCCAAGATAACACATGCCGGCAAAGCCGGCTCCCACCACAATGATTCTCAGCGACGCTCTTCCCGCGTTGGAACGCGGAACGAGCACGCGATCTGTCCATACTGCCAGAAAGATGAGCAGTGGTATACTCGCCACCCAGGCAAACGCGATCATGTCGGCCATTCGTTGGTCTCCAAAGGCTTGAAGCGGGCTCGCAATTGCTGCATGATACGCCCGCTACCGACGCGATGCAATCCCCTGTTTTCGTGCTTGGTCCAGGGCGGCGAGAATGGTGGTGGTGATTTGCCGTGTGTCGAATTGCTGTTGGGCAATCGCGGACACTTGGCGACGGTCGAGATGATGGCACGTTTCGATGGCTGCAAGGCAGTCGTTCGGGCGGAAACGGTTCAAGAGGATGCCGGTCTGGCCGTGGCGGATGAACGGGGCGCCGGTCGGAATGCCGATCGCCGGACAGCCGGATAAGAGGATCTCGGCCAACGCCAACGGGCCGCGATCATCGGTCGAAAGATAGACGCAACACCGGGACCGCCGGGCCGCGTCGAAAAGCTCTTCGCGGGTGAACCGGCCATAGGTCAGCACGCGCACCCGTCGAAAGCGGCGCGTCAACCGGGCAAGAATCCCCGGCTGGTAATTGCCTTTGGCGTAGATCAACAGATCGTACTGGGCCGGCAAGGGGCCGCCGGGCTTCGGATCGATCGGATAGGGCCACAAGACGAGCGGCGCTCGGTTGTCCGGTCCCCGATGTTGTTCGATCAGCCCGGCGTACCAGGCCGACTCGGTGAACATCACCCGGCAACTGGCGGCATGGCAGATTTCGCGTTCGGCCGGCACACGACACGGTTGTCGACTGTGCTCGAAGAGAATGTTGGGGCCAACGATAAACGGTTCCTCGATCGCCGCATACATGGCCGCGATCTCGCGATCGTTCCAGCACCAGAACCAGGGGATTTCGCCGCCGCGCGGCATGCCGCCGATCTTCAGCCAAGCCGGCGCCACGCGCCGTAACGCCTTTTGCAACGCGTATTGCCCGTTGAAAGGACCGCAGCGTGCCGGGCAGGTTACAGCACGGATCAAGCGAACGTTAGGCCCTGGGGCTTCGCTGCGCTGGGCCGCCAGCCACC
>CAYYOX010000100.1:9550-13630 GCA_964473065.1 uncultured Planctomycetaceae bacterium
CGGATCAAGCGAACGTTAGGCCCTGGGGCTTCGCTGCGCTGGGCCGCCAGCCACCCATCGCGTTTCGTCATGCGTGGTGTCCTCTAAAACATCCGCCGGCGGATGCCGGGCACAATCTGCGGATCGCGCAAATCGAGGTCCGGCGGGTCGGCTATCATTAGCTCGGATTTCACGGCCATAATGGCGCCCAGTCGCCGATAGCCTTCCGTGCCCATGCCCGAGAGATGCCGCGTGGCGTCGGTGACCCAGGGATAAATGTAGAAGGGCTCGAAGCCCCATTGCATCGGATCGGTCTCGCGGGTTCCCTGCCCGCGCAACCGGCCCCCCAGCGCCTGATCCTCGCCGTTGTCCATGGCCGGGTAGCCGCCGGCCTTTTGGAATGCATCTCGGCGATAGGCCCAGCCGCCGTGGAACAGCCCGCCGGTCCGGTGCTGGCGTAGCCTGCCGTCGGGTTGTGGGTGCAAAACCACACTGGGCCGCGACCACTCGGCATGGCGCAAGGCCTCGACCGACGCCCGCAGCGCCCAGGGAAAATAGAGATCATCGTCATCCCAAACGGCCAAGGCCTCGACATCGTCGGAGACCATTTCGGCGGCCGCGTTGCGTTTCTCGCCCAAGGTGGAAAATCGTCGGTCGGTCGAGATCAATCGCCAGCGGTTGCCCTGTCGGTTGTCGTACTGGCCCGCGTCGTCGAGGATCACCAACTCACGGTCGTCGTAATCCTGTAGCTCGAAGCAACGAACCATATAACCGAGTTGAACAGGCCGAAGATAGGTGCAACAGACGGCGGCGATTTTCATTAGCGTCTCTCCCTACCGCAAGGCCCAAGCGTTCTCGTCGCGGCAAATACTCATTTCCCGGGCTCGGGCTAACTCGGTCACCGCCCGGCGAACACCCTCGTAGTAGAGCCAGTCGTCGCCCACGATGCGTGCGGCCGGAAACAGGTCGAGCGAGGTCGTCACGTCGGCCAGCACATTCTCATAATCATGGGCGGCGTCGACGTAAATCAGTTGCGGAGTCAGGCCCAGGCCGTGTATCTGGTGAAGTCCCTCGATCGTTCCGACACGCATCGCAGTCACCCGATCACGCCATGGCCAAAGGTTACGCAGAAATGTTTCGTAAAGCTGCGGCCGTTGGCATTCGGGGCTACCGAGCCAATGATCGACGCAAAGAACCGTCGCCTGCGGCGCCGCTTCCAGCATGAACCGGGCCGACTTGCCGAGCCAGGAACCCAACTCGACGATCAACCGGGTCTCCGGTCCAAGGAACCGCCCCAACAGCCGCGCGTTGCACGGCTGAAACCAACCGTGATCGTCGGGGGCCACGTCGGGTATGGTGTCGGGCCAGGGATAGCGGCGTCGAAGCTCGGTGAGAGCTTTCATGGTGTCTATAAAGCCGCGACCGTTGGTCGCGCCGGCGTATGAATGGAAATGGTATTGTTCGATAGTTCGGGCGCGACCACCGGTCGCGGCTTTGTATTGGTTTGGGCGCGACCACCGGTCGCGGCTTTATAGTTCGGCTTCCTCGCCGATGAAGTCGATCGCATGACGTAACTCGCTGTCCTTGTCGTCGCCCAACGCGCTGTTGCCGATCCCTTCGTGTTGGGCCAGACTGGGTGTGTGGTACCAGATCTGGCGGCCCCGGTCGTAAGCCCACTGGCCGATCTCCCAATCGGCGTTGCGGATCGTTTGCCGTGGTGCGACCTCCGCCAAGATGGCCCGGGCCATCGCGGTCGGGAAGATCCACGCCTGCGAGCCGGCCAGGTAAAGTCCCCGTCCGCTCTGCGTAGCATCCCAGCCCGCGTGTGGTTGACAGTAGGCTTCGGGCGAGTAGGGCGAACATAATGCCAAGCGCTCGACCGGGCCGGGCCAGAGCGTGCGTTGCAGGTAATCGTACAGGCCGCGGCAGAAAACCACGTCGTCTTCCACGAGGAAATAGGCGTCGACGTCCGGTCGCTGCTCGACGGCGTATCGCATGGCCGCCATGTAGGCGAGGAAGTGGCCCAAGGACTGCCGATCGTGATAGACGGCCACGTCCGAAAAACCGGCCGCATGCAGACTTCGCAACGTGCGGTCCAAGGTCTCCCGCGGACGCGGGGCGGTTAGGACTACGGTCGCCAGTTTCATCGATCCAACTCCTGAAGTAGGTTTTTCCATTGGTCCCAAATCTCTCGAGGATTGGCCAATTCGTTTTCTAGCTGCAATCTGGCTTGCCGTACGATCTCCAGCCGATGGGTCTCATCGTAGGCCAGTCGCGCGGCATGGTAGGCGAACTGGTCATCTGTGTCGCATAGGTAGCCGGTCTGAGCATGGCAGATCATCTCGCGCCAGCCGCCCCGATTCTCGGCCAGCACCGGCACGCCCGCGGCCATGGCCTCCAGTCCGACGCGCGGCCAATTCTCAACAGCCTGACCGCCCGTGTGGACCAGCGCGTGCAGCGTGCCGAGAAACTCGTCCGGCGCGTGGCTGCCCGCAGCAAAACACTCGGCCCAAGGCGGCGGCGAACCTAACCGCGAGCGAACCTCGCCGCCGTAGCCCAGCACGCGAGCACGAATCGGATGCGGGATCCGCGCGTAGATCTTCCACGTATTGGGCGAAAACTTGTCGGCCGCCGCCCGGCTGATCCGGCCTACCACCAACGGCTCGCCCGCTCGATGCGCCAGCGGGCGAAACGGAAACTCGTCCGCATCGAACGCACCGTGAATGACGCGCCCCTGCGAGTCGTCGTAACCGAAGCGACCCAATTGCGGCGTCAGGTGGTCGCGCTGATGCCGGCTTTGGAACACGTGGGCATGGAACGGGCCGTGCTTGCGATAGTGCAATCGTTCCCCGGGAAACAGCCAGTTCATGCACCCCAGCCAGACGATCTTGCACCCCAACTGCCGAAACCGATCGGCCGTCGCAAGGAACTTCGTGTTGCACAGCGAGACGACCACACTGCCGCGAAGGCCCGGCACGCTCTGCAAGTCGTCCGGGTTGCTCTCGATCGTTCGACAGCCGATCCGCTGGAGCCTTGCCCGCCAGACGGAATCGGCCTTCCAGGTGGGGATCAGCGAAACGCCCAGACCGAACCGCCGCCACAGTTTGACCGTGTGCCACAGCTCCGTATTGGCCCCGCCAACATCGCCCGGATATCCGCAAACGAAAACATGATGCTTCACGTCAGGAGGTTCCGAATTGGAAGAGGCTGGAGAAATCGCCGCTGGCGTACGGCGGGTTGTTGTTGCCGTCGAGCAGTCGATCCCAGTCGGGGTCGCCAACCGGCAAGGATCGGTAGGCATGGTTCCAACCGACGATCGTGCCGGCGCCCGTCTTGACCGCCCGTTCGCGAAACACGAACTCGATTCGCCAACCCAGCGCGGGCTTCGAGAGGCTATTGAACCGCAGAAACTCGCGCTGGGCCGAGACGCCGTCGAACAGCACCGTTTCGGCCGCTGCCTGGATAAACGAATCGTCGTTCAGGGTCCCGGTCGCGGTGCGGATCGCCTGCCATGGCGGCGTGACCACGCGATGCCATGTGAGCCGATGTTCGACGATCGGAATGCGAATCGTCGGCACGGCGGCGTCGGGCACCGTTTCGGCCGGCTCGTCCTCCCAGGTGAAGCTGTCACCGGAAAGCGGCAGGTTCTCGTAGTCGGACTTCTGCCGATAGGTTAAGAACGTGCCCGGCTCGATCGTCGGCAGATCGGTCCGCTCGGCCGGGACCAGCAGTTCGTAGTCGACCGTGACCTTGGCGAATCCGTTGTAGCAGTTCAAGCCTTCTGTCAGGCTGCTGAGCGTTTGCAGCGTAACGTCGTCGGCCAACGGTTCGCAACGCACCCGCATGGCCACGATGTCCGGTTTGCCCGGGTATTGAGCCCGGGTGCTGCCGCCGAAGGCATACCCGTCGCCCAACAGTTCTTCGACCACTTGCTGTCGATCGTCCCAAGCGCAAAGCAACGACCGCGTCGCCCGCATCCCCTCGGGGCTATACGTCTCGACCGGCGAACCGGCAAGTTCCTTGAAAGCAACTGTCATCGGTTAGACTCCGTAAGCCATGATGAAAGTGGACTTCTGCAAATTGGTCCCCTCTCCCAAAGGG
>CAYYOX010000100.1:13640-14295 GCA_964473065.1 uncultured Planctomycetaceae bacterium
GGAGAGGGGAGGTTGAATTCGCGTTTTGCAAAAGTCCAGAGGAAAGTGTCCCTTACGATCCCGATCCCGGGGCCGTGATGGTGCCGACTATGGCAATCGAGAAGGTGACGTCGCCGCCGCTGGCTGCCAGCTCGAGGTTCTTGTTCGTCGAGTCGACTTCCCAACCCTGCTTGCGGTTGGTCAACAGCAGCGTGCTGTCGGGTGGGACGGTCACCAGATCGCCGTCGGCGCCGAACGGTTCGGACCACTCGTCGGACGCCGCACCGCCGATCAGCAGTTCGCCCGTTCCGGTGCTCTGGTTGACGATCATCAGGGCCTTGACCGTCAGGAACGTCACGCTCAGCGTGTCACCCAGGACGGTTCGTGTTAGGGCGGTCAGATCCAGCGTGGTCGAGTTGGCGTCAAGCAGGATTTGGTCTTCCAGGTGCCAGACGGCCTCGGCCTGATTGTCGCCGTTGCCCTCGGCCAGCGATTCTTCGTAGCCGATCTGGTTATTGTCCCGAGCCCCGTCGTTCCAACGCCAGCCGAGCGTGGCTTTGATTTCCGCTTGGAAGGTCATGAGAGATGTTCCTTGTGGTGGTTGTGTCGGCTTGTAAAACGGTTTAGCCGCCGCCGGCACGGCGGTGATTCGTTTGTTTAGCCGCCGCCGGCACGG
>CAYYOX010000101.1:0-4974 GCA_964473065.1 uncultured Planctomycetaceae bacterium
AATCAAGGTCGGCCGCGCGCCCCGTTTCCTGGCCATCACACCCGACGGGAAGACGCTGGTGGTGAGCAACTCACTCTCGCACCAGCCGGCCACGCAGGAAGCCATTGCGGCGTACGTTTCGGTGATCGACACAGCCAGCCGGCAGGTGGTTGCCCAACGATATTCGTCGACCGGCATGTTGATGTGCGAGGGCATCGCGGTCTCGCCGGACGGCAAGTATGCCTATAGCGTCCACCTGCGGCCCAACGCCAACGTGGCGCCGACCCAATTGAACCAAGGCTGGGTCCAAACCAACGCCCTGACCGTCATCCCGCTGGTCGATCCTAACGAAAAGGTCGTCACGTTGCTGCTGGACAAAGTCCAGTCGGGGGCGGCCAATCCGTGTGGCGTGGCCGTTTCCAAGGACGGCGCCTCGCTGTTGATTACGCATCGCGGAACCCACCAACTCTCGGTCCTGAATCTGCCGAAGTTGCACGAAACGATCAAAACGACCGACCCGAAGATCATGGCCCGAGCGCATGTCCATCTCGGACTGCTGTGGTCGAAGCCGGGCGTCATCCGGCGTGTCGATTGCGGTGGTTTGGGGCCCGGCGCGGTTGCCGTTTCACCCGCCGACGGGACAGTTTTCGTAACCAACTACTTCTCCGACGCGGTGGCGATCCTCGATCCGACCGCGTCGCAAGTAATCGGCCAAATCGCCCTGGGCCCCGCACAACCCATGACCGCCGAGCGAAAGGGCGAGTTCCTCTTCCACGACGCCTTGCATTGCTTTCAACATTGGCTAAGTTGCGCAAGCTGTCATCCGCAAGTTCGGGCCGACGGGTTGAACTGGGACCTGCTGAACGACGGGATGACCAACCCGAAGAACGCCAAGTCGCTGGTCGGTTCGTCCGAGACACCGCCGTCGATGTGGCGTGGCGTACGCCCCAGGATGGAAGTGGCCGTCGAGAAGGGCTTCTTGTTCATCGAGTTCCACACGCCCACGCAAGAGGAGATCGACGCGGTGTCGGCCTATCTTCGCAGCCTGCCGTTCATCCCCAGCCCCTGGCATTGCAACGCGGACGGCACACCGGACGAACAGGCCCAGCGTGGCAAGGAAGTTTTCAAGAAGGCCCAATGCAACCTGTGCCACCGCCGCCCGCACTATACGAACCTGGAGAAGTATGATGTCGGTACGCTGGGGGAACGAGACTTCGCCCAGCGCGAGACGTTCGACACGCCGTCGCTATTGGAGATCTACCGCACGGCCCCCTATTTGCATGACGGTCGAGCGGCCACGCTCCACGAGGTCCTCATCACCTTCAATGAAGACGATCTGCACGGCGAAACGTCGCAACTAACTCCCCAAGAAATCCAAGACCTGATCGCGTTCTTAATGACGCTATAGATGAATGTATGACCGCTGGCGCCACGGGTGGCTTGCCCACCCGTGTTGTTTTCGGCACAATGCACTGGCTGGCAAGCAGCCACTGGCACCCCACGCGGTGCTGAGGCGGAAAAAACTTCCCTTATCACGAAATTCCATTTCGAGGTCGGACAAATGAAGACACGCTTAATCATCACCGCACTTACACTTGGCGCAATGGTCCTGGCAGCCACGACCTTGGCCGTTGCCCAAGACGGGCCGCCGGCATCACCCGAGGCGGTCATCTTTCTCCGCGTGCCTAACAAACCAGACGGGTCGCCGGGCATTTATTTCGAGCCGTTCATGTACCATTTCGGTCAGTCGGCCCATATTCCGGGGGCGCATATCGTTCGCCTTTCGCCGCCGACGCCCGACGGTCAAGTCGCGAACCTGACCGAGGACTTCTTCGCGGCCGAGGAACCGGAAATCTCGTACGACGCCAAGAAGATCCTCTTCGCCGGCAAGAAGACGGCCGACGCGGCCTGGGAAGTTTGGGAGATGAACGCCGATGGATCCGAAAAGCGGCAGATCACCCGTGGGATGGGCGATGTCTGTTCGCCCTGCTACCTACCCGACGGGCGGATCATGTTCTCTTCCACCCGGCACGTGGCGATGCGCCGCGAGCGTAGCCGCGACGAATGCGACCGTGATCTTGCCCGGCTGGGTCATCGTTGCGGCGCCGAGGGCTGGAACGTCGAGCAGGTGACGTTCAACGTCAGTTCCGATTCAGAGTTTATCGTGCTGCGCGACGGCCGCGTGTTGATGCAAAGTTGGCAACACCACGGCATCCGGCTCCACGCTTCCGGGGCCTCGGCTTTCTTCGCCATGAACCCCGACGGCACGGGCTTTGTGAATTACTTCGGCAACCAGCGCGGCCAGTTCCGCTGGAAGCAACGCGAAATGCCCGACGGTCGGCTCGTTTATATCGACAGCATTTTTCACGCGGCCTATGGCGGCGGATGGCTGGGGATGGTCACGCCCGGCGATCCGGACGATCCGACCACGGTCGAGAATCTTACGCCCGACGTGCAACCCTTCAGCGCGGATACGCCCGGCGGACGCTATCGCGATCCGTACCCTACGCCCGACGGGCGGCTGATTGTCTGCTGGTCGGCGGCGCCGGCTTGGGGGAATGCGCCGCAAGGTCCCAAGGTGCAATTCGGCCTGTATTGGTTCGACTTGCAGAACAAGAAACTCGGCGCGCCGATCTACACCGATGCGAAATTCCAATCCTTGAATCCCATTCCGCTGATCCCGCAGTTCGTACCGCGAGTCATTCCCGACACGCGCGTTGCCGGCCAAGATAGCGGCACGCTGCTGTGCCTGAACGCTTACGAGGGCCAAATCGACCGAGAGGCCTACATTGCACCCGGCCAGATCAAGAAGGTCCGGATTATCGAAGGTTTCGGCGTCACCGAGGTGGGCGATGAGCACTTCCGCACGATCTTTCCCGGCGTGGGCTACTCGTCGTTCGGCTCGTCGACCAATTCGATCAGCAACTTCGAGCAGAAACGGGTCGTCGGCGAGGCCCCGGTCGAAGAGGACGGTTCGTTCCATGTCCGCGTGCCGGCCGACACCGTGCTACACTGGCAAGTGCTCGACGAGAACGATATGGCGTTGCAAGACGCGTTGACTTGGGTCTGGGTCCGGCCGGGCGAGAACCGGCAGTGCGTCGGATGCCACGAGCAGCGGAGCATTAGCCCCGAGTTCCTCAAAACGCCGCTGGCCGCTCGCAAGCCGCCGGTCGAACTGCTCACGCCCGTCGAAGACCGTCGGACCGTCGACTTCCGACGCGATCTGATGCCGATCATCGAGGCCAAGTGCGCTGGCTGCCATACCGGCGTCTACGCACCGGGCGGACTGGACCTCTCGGGCGGCAACGAGTTGGTCTTCCAACGCACGGTCGAAGATACCATTTACGCCTACCACTTGAATGCGGCGGCATTCAGTCGAGCCTATATCGGTCTGAACAGTTCGGCCGACAACCGCATCGGCAAGTTGATCCATCCCGGCTTCGCGCGACGTTCGCCGCTGATCTGGCGGCTGCATGGATACTGCTTCGTTCACGTCGCCAAAGTCAATCAGTGCCCACCCGATGAGCCGCTTACCGACGAAGAGAAGGCCCTGTTCTCGCTGTGGGTCGACCTGGGGGCCCAATGGGACAACCTGCCCGGGCTGGACGACTTGCCCAACTACGATGCCCAGGAAAGCGCCAAGCTGGCCGCCGAGGCGAACCAGAAGATCCCGGCCATCTTCACCGATCCGGCCGCCGCCGCGGAAACCCGTTGCATTCAGTGTCATTCGCTGTACCGAACCGTGACGGCCGCCCCAAAAACGCCCGAGCAGTGGAAGGCCTGCGTCGAGAAGATGCGACTTAAGAATCAGGCGTGGATCAAGCCCGAGGAGGTCGAGCTGATCACCAACTACGTTGTCGATATCACCGGCAACAACGGGCTGATCCGCGACTGGAAGGTCTGCGGGCCGTTCGAGAACGTCAACGCCAACGGCCTGCGAACGGCCCTTGGCCCGGAAACGGATCTCGATTTTTCCAAAACCTATCCCGGCAAGGGCGACGTCCAGGCCGCATGGAAAGATGTCAAGCTGGAAGACCCCGCGGCCATCCTCAACTTCGAAGGCCTCTACGGCGTCATGGATCTGGCCACGGCCTACGCTTTCACGACGATCCACTCGGACGCCGAAAAGGTGGTCTATCTTCGCCTAAGCACGACCGACATGTTCGACGTGACGCTCAACGGCCAAAAGGTCATGCAGCGGCTCGTATCGCAGCCCTTCTGGTACGACTGGGACACCGTTCCGCTGCACTTGAAGCCCGGCGCCAACACGTTGCTGTTCAAGGTCAACGAATTCTGGGGCCCTTGGCTCTTACGCGCCCGGCTGACCGAGTCACCCACTCCACTGGCCAAGGCCGCAACGCTCGGCCCACCCCAACCGATCGTCGCCAACCAATAGCCGCTTGCGGCTTTGCAAGGGCACAAAGACAGATTACCGTGAACGACTTCCCTTTCCAAGTAGCTGTCGTCGTGCTGCTGGTCTTGATGAAAGTTATCCGCTGGCCCCATCGCCGACAGGTCGATCGCAAGGCGAGTTGGCCCGCGATGAAAAAACACCCGCTGGACACGGCCATGCTCGGCGTCCTGGGCACACTCTGGTCGGTAGCCCTGGTTCTCTACATGGGCTTTCCTCAATACATCGCCTTCGGCCGATTCGAGTTGCCCGAATGGGCCCGCTGGACGGGCGTCGCAGTGGCCGTGGCCGCCCTGGCATTGCTGGCATGGAGCGACTACAGCCTGGGCAAAAACTTGAGCGTGACGCTGAAAATCCGAGAGAACCACACCTTGGTAACCAGCGGTCCCTATCGGCGGATCAGGCATCCGATCTACACGGCAGCGCTGCTCTTCTCGGCCATGTTCTTTCCTATCACAGCCAACTGGTTTGTCGGCCTGCTCTGGCTCGGCGGGCTGGTCCTGCTATTCGCAACGCGCATTCCGCAGGAAGAACGAATGATGATCAGCCAGTTCGGCGACCGCTACCGCCGCTACATGCAACGC
>CAYYOX010000101.1:5074-9040 GCA_964473065.1 uncultured Planctomycetaceae bacterium
AAGCGGAAAAGTCACGTAAGATTCCATGAAGGCCACGGCCTTTCCGACCGAAATATCTTAGAATGCAGCAATTTCCGGCAGGAACAATTTCCGGCGGGAACTCTGCCAACCCACTTGCACATCTGGCCTGAGAAAATATACTGGAAAGAAGATGAAAGCCCCCTTCGTCTAGTGGCCCAGGACATCGGATTCTCAGTCCGAAGACAGGGGTTCGACTCCCCTAGGGGGTACTTCATAAAGCCTTGCACAGCAAGGCTTTATGTCTTTCTTGTTCGACGCACTTTTTCTTGGCTCTCAGCATTTCACAGGATTTCACAAAAATGTACCCTACGAGGCATCCTGTGAGCATCTCAAAGGCGTCGGCCACGCTGGCGATTTGAGCGAACGTCACGCCCATTGAAGGCCGCCAATTCGCCACACACTCGCAGCGCTTACCGGGGGCAAAAACGAGAGCACGGGGCCTGGAGAGGAACGTCGGCTACCAAGGGCTGGGCAGGCGGTCTGCCTCAATGTAGTCGCCCAGCCAGTTCGGCGGAAAGCTGGGCGGCCCGTTCCCAATCCTTGGCTTGGATGGCCTCTTGGATATCCTGCTCCATTTCTTCCCGCGAACGAACGGCGATGAGGTGACCATATCGCCGAGCCGTCTCGGGGGGCAGGCTCGCGGCAATGCGGAAGAAGGTGCGGTTGCTCGCCCCACGACGCTCAGGATCGGTTTCTTTCACGTAGTGCCGCATCATCACGTCGACCCCCACGCGAGCGTCTCGGGCGACCTGTTGGTTGACGTCCTCTCCCCGCCGGGCGTATTGCAGAGACGTCTTGCGGAAAACGTGGATTGTGGCCTTCCCGTTCGGAGCATCCTTTGACCAGGCTGCCAACCGGCGCTCGAGCCATTTTCCCAAGTTGTCGGGACTGAACTCGCGGATTACCAGCGCGGCGTCCGTGGGGCAACCCCGTGCTCGGTGATGGCGACGGAGCTGCCGGTTATGGGCCGCGAAGACGTAAGGACTCTTTGTTCTAAATGCCAAAAGTTCTTCATATAGACTGTCCGGGATACGAAACCACTTCTCTACGCCCCATTTGCCCACGACCTCGAAATGGACTTCACTGGAGACGATTCGGCACTGGTCCCACGTAAGCCCCATGATCTCCTGTTTGCGTCCCCAAGACCACAGGCACGTTTTCGCCAACGCGGCGGCGACGGGGACGCCCGACCACCGCGTCTCCATGTAGTCGAGCAGGCTGATCAGTTCCCCGTCATCGAACTGCCGGATCGGTCGGTTGATGCCTTCGATCCACGTGAACTGGTGCCATGGGTTTTCGGTCAGCAACCGCATGTCGTCCACGACGCCCCGCACACACTTCTTTCCGGCATTCTTGTTCGCCCTCTCGAAGGCCGCTTGAAGTTCCCGTGACCACTTGATAATGGTTGTTGGGCTGTACGGCCGGGCCTTCGAGTTTGGCTCATGCCGCCGGATCCAATCCTTTGGCAGCGTGAGCGCTCGCGTCTGGAAGCGTTCGCAATCGGCCGGGGTGGCCGAAGCAACCGGCTCAACGTCAGCGATGTCCCGAAACGCCGCAATGGCCTCCAGGCAAGAACGGAGGGAGCGCTGGGCCCTCTTTCTTGCCGCCGGATCCTTCTTCTTCGCAAAATGCCGTCGCTGGATCTCTACAAGCTCTTCGTCCCGCAGGACAAGATCGTCGGCGTGCCCCAGCCTGCCGTTGTTTTGAAGCATCCCCACGACCGCCTCCACTGCTTCCTCAGCCGTAGGTTGCCCCGTGCTTCGGGCAGCCCTGAGCCCCGGCCAATAGGCGTACCATGAGGTGCGTGGCGGCTTCGGCGGGGACAAGGTGACGGGGATCGTCAGTTTGTTGACGACCACATGCGTTTTGATCTTCTTTGGCTTCGGTTTACGTGGCATGTCCGTGACCCATATTCCGGTGCGACAAGTCTTACACCGGATTCTTCCAAGGGAGTCAAGAGAATAAGTGGTAGGTATCACTACCGTTTGCCGAGCCAGTCTTCGACGCGGCGGCGATAGAACTTCCAAGGCTTGCCGTTGCCCGTGCCAGGCACGACACAACTCTTCGGGATTTCGCCTCGGCGGGCCATCTCGGCAATCCAAACCGTAGTACAGCCGAGTTGCCGGGCCACCTGAGGCGTACCTACGACATCAGCAGGCTCTGGAGCAAAGTGATCGGCTATCCTCCTGCCTTGGGCGAAACCCTCCTCAATGGCATCCGCGATCCGCTCCAACGTACCCTGCATTTGCGATAGGGCATCGATTACGGGCGATATCGTCGAGTGAGTTCTGCCGTGGGGCGGAGACATCGAGATGATTATAGTTGCAACATTCTTCATCAGGTTCCCGCGCACATTGGCGGGCCGGATGAAGCTGAGCGGCTGCCCACCGGGTCGGGAATCGAAATCAGGTCGAGGGTGTGACATGGCTTGTCCTCAATTTTACGCGTTCATTTTTCAGGCAGAGTTCATTATACCTCCGGCGCACTATCCGTGAAATCTGTTTCTGTGGATCGGACAGCTGTGGTCCGTACTTGCGCCGATCATCCACCGGCCATCAAAATACCACGCCAGCGAACTCAAACAATGCCGCTTCCATATATTGAGCAGGCTGGAAGTCTGGAAGGCTACGAATGTTCGGCAGGTTCCTCATCTATCCGTAGGACTTTGCCATCATAGGAACCTGGCACGCCCGCCTTGCGTCAGGCAAGACCGCCGAAGAAATCATTCCGGCAGAGAAGCAGGGCGTCATAGACCGGAGCGGACCTTGGAGCGCATTTTCATCTCGGCGACGACCAATAGGTCAGCGCCTGTGCCCTGGGATGACCGTACGTGGCGTGCAGAACGGCTGCCTGGTGAGGGGCTAGAGGGTGCGTCCGAACTGGGATAGACCTATGACTTCTTGCCTGCCCGATGGCGAGCGGGCGGCTTGCGTGAGTGTCCTTCGTATTCTCCACGGCGTTCGAGTTCCCGGAGCGCCCGCCTTGCCCGTTTCTCATTGGCACCTGCATGCCGTATCAGCTCTTCCGGTTTGGCATTACGACCGTCCGGGAGGTCGTTGATCGCACCGCGCATTATGTCTTCATAGGCTTCACGGTCGTCCAATGGGGATTCTTTTGGCAGTGCCTCAAGTCGTTTGCCGGTATCCTCTTCCGATTTGTCTGCCGCCTCTCCGTTTGCTGCGGTTGGCTCTGCCCCCGACGATGGGGATTCCGCCAGTACGGGCTCGGCAGGCCGGGTTTCCTCGTCCCGATGACACTTGGCCGTCAGAGCCGATGGCGTATCGGGTGGCCTTGGATCGTCGCCTCGTACGGACTCTCGTTCAGCAGTTTCCGATTCACCTGATTGAGGTTCCAAGGGGACTCCCGTAGGTTTGACCAATCCGCTCTTCGGCGCAACCAACGGCAGGGGATTAGTGGGCGTAGGAGAATCGCCTTCGGGGGCAGGAAGCAGATGCTGGTCTCCCATCGCCTGCAAATGCCATCTAAGCTCAGAAATCCACTCCTGGACAATCCGAACGCCTTCGGACAGCTCCGGTTCGGTCTCAAGTTGCCCTCCCAGCCGCGAGGAGACTGTTGCCCAATGGTCAGCATCCGCCGCAGACAAACGCCGATTGATTTCGCCCGTGCAGAGCGTGGCCCGTGAGTGCAGCGTCGGATAGGTATGCCATTTGCGCAAAAGCCGCTGGGGAAGTGCAGAAAGCGCACCGTGCAGGTGGTTCAGTTCATCGTAGCTGAGGAGAAGAGACGGATTCCGGCCAGGATGTCCGTCTTCGTCCGCACGGGTCCTGATGTACTCAACCAACTCCGCAGGGAGTTTGGCGGCAAGATGCCCGGAAAACTCCGTGGAGTCGAGATGACGACCTACGTTTACCCGCAGGTAATCAGCCAACAACCGATCGAATTCGAGCAACACGGCCATAAGAGCCTAGGTATCCTGAGACGGCG
>CAYYOX010000101.1:9050-14219 GCA_964473065.1 uncultured Planctomycetaceae bacterium
AAGGCTCTTGCCATCCGGGATCGGAGCCGCTACGCTGCCTCAGTGTGATTTGATTCTAACCTTGCCCGACGTCGAAAAACACCCACCATCACGGGAATCCCGGCTTTGAAATCCACGAGCCCGTCAGCGCACGAAGAAGCCGGAACCGCTCGGGGAATTCCCCGATCGATCCCGGCCTCGGTACAGCACAAAATGCTGCCGGAATTTTCGTGTGGCGGCGGAGCCGCACAATCTACGATCAGTTATACTCGTCGTAAACCTAACCAAGCCTCCCACGCCTTAGTGGTCCACGTTTCCAGATCCTCACGGGGGATTTCCCGGAATCCGTACTCGGCGGCCATACGTGCGATCCTGGCTGTAGGCGCTCTGCCGTTCTCGAAGGCGGGCCCGTGACTTTCCACCCAGCCCATAACCGCTTTGTTAGCGGCCGGTACCGGTTCAGGTTCATCGTGGGCGTTCAACAGGTGTTCGGCCAGAGAGGTCCAGGCGTGTTGGCCCAGTCCTACCCTGAGTCGATTAGCTCGTTTTTGGAGTGAAAATCCCAGTAATTGGACGGAAGCTCCTGTGTTGAGATCGACCACGCCGTCCTCTCCTTTTAGTTCGAGCCCTAGTGGCTCTAGGAGAAGAGCGGCATGCCGAAGTGCCTGCTGGCCTTCGTGCAAGTCCCGGGTCGGGTACGCCAGGTTATCGGCGTACCGGAAGACCCGAAACCGTTCTTTGACGTCCTGCGAAGGGACGTCTAATCCAAAATGTAAAAGAGCGTTCAGTGCAAGCGGCGAAAATGGATTACCCTGATCAATGCCGATTTGGCGATTCGGGTCAGTTCCTTTTAGTGCCTTCGCAATCAAGTTTATCAAGCGATCAAGTTCATCAAGTGTGACAGGTTCATCAAGCAGGTCAGGTCGATCAAGTAATTGGTTGATCAGTTTGTGACAGGCGTTGAGTACATCGTCGACCTTTGTATTGTCATATGCCTGTCGCACGTCGTCAATAGCAATCACCCAGTGGTTATCCTCGGCCATTTGGGCTTCTAGGTCGGCCAGCATGTGTTGGGTCTTGCATTCTGGCCGGAAACCGTACGAGCAGTCGAGAAATAGCTTGTCAAATAGCGGACTTAAGCCATCGTGTAACGCCTTGGCGACGACACGGTCCGCAAACGTGGCGATCTTCAAGATTCTCTTCTCCGGCTTACCGCGTTTCGGGATCGGCTGTTGCTTTGTCCCGTAGGGCCTGTACGTGCCGTCCGCAACGCATTTTGCCAGCTGTCCTGCGAGTTGCCCTAATTTGCTGGGTGTCAAGTCAGCAGGTCTGATACCGTCAATTCCGGATGCCTTTCCGCCTTCCTTGCGCAGCTTTTCGCCAGCCTGGTAAAGCTTGTCCTGGGAGCAGATCACCTTCTTGACATGCAGGCTTCCAGCTGCAGCCTGCTTGCGTTTCCTGCGATTGCGGCGGTCTTGGTAGTGTCTCTGCGGGGAATTGCCATTGCTGCTGGTATGGCGTTGAGAACGGTTATTCTTGCTCATTTACATTACCTCAGGTCGTGTGTCCAAGAACTCTCGCAGTAATCTCTCGCTGTCCATCGGCCCCTGTCCGGTCCAGCCCAGATCCCAGTACGTTTCTTTTCGTGCTCGTGACCACCTTGCAAGAATCGGATTGTGGTGATCCATGAAGTCCACCAGCAGGGCGTCTTGTAAGAATACAAAGGAGCCTTTGGAAACTATTCTGGAGGTTCCAGGAAAAGGTCCCATTCCGCCGTCGGCACGAATCAACACGTCAAACTTCCCGGCACCACCTATCGCCGCGCTGGTGAAAATCACATGGTCCATTTCTTGCCCGGAGAGAAGCGGCCGCGGGTGTGACCTATGGGCCAGGCGGTCTTTCTGCTCGCGGTACAGATCCGATTTGAAGACGTCAGACCGGGTCAGTATAGGCAAATCGGGTAACTGTTTTGCCAAAACCAGCCCGTGCTCCACGTTCTCGACCAAGATTCCCACACGCTGGGCCGTGCAGTCGCCAAGCTGATCGGCAACGGGCGAAAAGTCCTTGCAGAGGCCTTCCTGGTCGTTGTCAATAAGCATTCGGGTGAGCCTGGCGATCCGTCGGTTGCGAATTAGATGATGCCATACACCCTCTTTTTTCGCCACAAAGCTGTTCGCCGATACCCCGTGCAGCGGATCGGCGGCTTTGGTCGGCAGAAACACGACGTTCGGACAGGAAGTCTCGACACTCCGGCGAAAACGGATTTGTGGTGGGCCGAAGGCGGCCGTTACCGTATCCAGCTCGTTCTGCGGGAGTCCCTGCTGGACAGACAACAAGCCGTACAGCCGGGCATCCTGAATACAATTGATGGCGTCCAAGCCCTGCTGTCGTCGGAGTAGTTCCGCCGGGTTCAAGGCAATTACGATATCACGCTGCTCGATTTCCAATGCGCCATCCCGGGCAAACGCATACGTAGCCAACGCCACACGCTTTGCTCGCTTGGCCTCTGGGGGCCGCCGATTGTGGACCACGGTGACGCGAATGCCCAGTTTGCCCAAAGCAGCCCCGATCCGATCGGCGTCTTTCGTTCGGGTCGTCAGCACGATAACTCGCTTCTTCCAGGCGAGCGCGATCTGGCTGATTATCTGCACGGCCTCCTTCATGCCGCCGTTGTATCTGATCGTTGCCCGGTCGTGTTCCCGAACGACTTCCAGCAGGCGTTGATCCACCGGCCACACGCGCTCCAATTCTTCATGATTCGGTTCTCTCAGCCGCCGGGACCTAGCGCTGGTGTTTTTCACCTTGTAGCCCCGTTCGCAGAGCCACTGTTCTACCAAGGGCTCCAGGCCTGCGCGGCACGCAAAACACTCGCGCTCGTAGAAATCCTCCCCGGGTTCCATGAGACTAACCGGGCGACGCGTTATCTTGTAGCCGTGCGAGGCGTCGGATTCCACAGCGTGATCGACGGTATAGAAGGTCCCGAAGAATTCGGGAAGTGCCGGGTAAATGAAGAGATTCTGCCCATCTCGCTGCAGCTCGACGGTCTTCGGTTTCTTGGAAGGATCGCTTGACTTTGCCATGGCGAGGGTTACTCCCGTGGATTGCGTGTGTCGTGGCCCATCCTGCGAACGGCCGTTCCGCCGCGTCGCGAGTTCATGTAGTTATGGCGGGATCCCAGATTATTTCAAGGGTAATCTGCAGATGCAGCGCGGTTGCATTTCTCGTTCTGCAGGTTTGGTGTTGGTCTTCGATGAGTTTCCTTGACGACGGTTAGTTGCTGGTTGGTCATTGTGCCTGCCGGTCGTCGGGATCGTGCGCGGTGCCTTCGGTTCCCCAATCGCATTCCGCAGCGAATGAAACTTCAACTCTCACCGTGGCGCACCGTCACAACAATTCGTCATGGAGGCCGCAAAGGAAGAACGCCTTTCCTTCCAAAGTTGGTCTAGACCGTACTTTCATGTCGGCGACAAGCACAGGAAAATCATGCCCTCTCGCACCGAGGTAACTTGCGTAAGATAGGCGATGTCCTGGTGAGAAATTCCCCTGTCCGGTCCGTTTCGGCGGCCCGTTTTTGCCACAAGCCCCGGCTGCAGCCTCCAGGCTCGCCGCTGTCGCGTCCGAAGGCGAACAACCGCCCTCGTGTGCCTGCCGCGTGGAATCGCCGCACGACGCAATCCTGGGCTCCTGATGGCCAGCCACCCGGCGGTGGTATCAGAAAGGCACCTTTGGAACATCCCAGGCAGCCTCCTGTTTCAGGAAGCGTACAACCACTCGCTATTTCGCTCGCAGCCACCCGGCAAGCTCACCGGGCAACTCGTCTCGGTTACTGGGCGAAACAGAAAGCAACCGGATGTCCGCACGGGTTCTTGCCTTGGCGATAAAGCCGCTACCCTTGGCCGCGATCGTCGCCAGCACGGGAACGGGGCCATCCAAAACCTTGGCCGTCGCCTCGATGAAGACGCGGCTGAAGCATTCCATTTTGCCGATTTCGTCGACGACGAAGAGGTCGATCTGTTCGCTGGGCTTGCCCAATTCGGATCGCACCAGCGCGTCGAATTCATTCAGCCGCACTCCGCATCGGCCACCCGGAACTTTGACTGAAAGTCTACGTGGGCCAGCACCGTGGACTTGCCTCCCAACCCCATCGCTTCAAAGCCCACCCGGTGCCCCTCTTGTCGAATTTCTCGGGTGTAGAATCCCGCCATCCGCCAGTCAGGCAGTTGCTCGATTACACGCTGCATGATCGTGGTCTTTCCGCAGCCGGGAAGCCCAGTCAGGAGGTAGTTGGTTCGTGCTGATTTGGGCATCTGTTTTCAGCTCCGCGCCGTCAAACGGGACTTTCGATCGACTGCCGGTAACAAGGCTTGCAGAGACCAAGAATCAGAGAGCGATTCCGGCCAGAATGTTCGTGTTCGTCCGCACGGGCCCTGAAGGATCCCGCCCGTTCCGCAGGGAGCCTGACGGCGAGATGTTTTGGAAGATTTCGGGGTGTCGGAATGACAACCTGAGTCTACCCGAAGGTGGTCAGCCAACGTCAGATTGAAATCGCTTATTTGGGAATTCAGGACATTGCCCTCTGCAATCAGAGCCGCTAAATTGACTTCATGCGACTCAATTCTAACTCTGCCCAACGTCGAAAGCTACCCGCCGTCACAGGTATCGGGGATTCGAGATCCATGCGGCCGCTGTCCGCGCACGAAATTGGCCGAGAACAACCGGGGTACCCCGGTTGTTTCCGACCAACATGAGCCTTGCGACTTTTCGATTTTCGTAGTGGTGGCGGAGCCACCATGACGGGAAAGATCAGTTGATCTTCCTCATCGTTGACCACTTACCCCAAGCACGGTTGCACCAGGATACTAGATCATCGCGAGGGATCTCACGAAACCCAGCACTGGCGGCCGTTCGAAGGATACTGGTTACGTTGGCGTCCGCCTTGCCGAAAGCAGGCCCGAAGCTGTTAATCCATCCTTGCAAGACGGTTTTGGCCGCTCTGTTTGGATTGGACTTACTATGGGCGTTAACCAATTGCTCGCGTAATCTCGTAAGTGCGTTTGTGCCGGTGGAAATCTGGAGCCGGTCTCCTTGTTTGCGGAGCCGGAAGCCAATAAAATCGGCAGTGTCGCCTTCATTGAGATTCGCAATGCCTTTAGTGCCTTTTAATTCCAAGTTAAATGGATTGAGTAGGCG
>CAYYOX010000102.1:0-3747 GCA_964473065.1 uncultured Planctomycetaceae bacterium
CAGGTAAGTGCCCAAAACTCCGTGTTTGCTGCCGGCAACCCCCAGCACGCCGGCCGCTTCGTGCTCAAATGCCGGCTGGACCGCACCGGTTTCGGTCTGGCCGTGATGGATCTCGTAGCCGTGAACCGTGTGGCCGGAGGGGACGTGGGTGGCCGTGGTTCGGGCCAAGGTCTTCTCGGCGGCCAGCGAGGTGGTCACATCCAACAGCCCCAGCGCCTCGGCACGCTCTTCGCTGGATTCGATGTGGAGCGGGTCGAAGATCTGCCGGCCCAGGATTTGGAATCCGCCGCAGATGCCCACCACTTGGGTCTTGCCGCCTTGGGCCAACTGCAAGAGCTTCTCGGCCAGTCCGCGATCCCTGAGATACTTCAGGTCGCCCAGCACGTTCTTGCTGCCCGGCAGGATCACCGCGGCCGGGGTGTTCAACTCGTCGGCCGAGCGGACGATCCGCAACCGCACGTCGGGCTCGACCCGCAGGGCGTCGAAGTCGGTGAAGTTCGAAATATGCGGCAAGTCGATCACAGCCACCTCGACGGTCTGGCCGTTGGACTCGGCCTGGTCCAAGGCACCGCTCTTGAACTCGACCGAGTCCTCTTGCGGCAGGCCCAAGTCGGCGACGAACGGCACGGTTCCCAGGGTCGGCCGGCCCGTGTGTCGCAAGGTGTAGTCGATGGCCGGGGCCAGCAGCGAGGCGTCGCCGCGGAATCGGTTAATGACGAACCCGGCCACCAACGCCCGTTCCCACTCGCAGAGCACCTCCATGCTGCCGACGAACGAGGCGAACACGCCGCCGCGGTCGATGTCGCCGACCAACAGCACGGGCGACCGGGCATAGCGGGCCAT
This sequence comes from uncultured Planctomycetaceae bacterium, assembly GCA_964473065.1. Classification (GTDB taxonomy): domain Bacteria; phylum Planctomycetota; class Planctomycetia; order Pirellulales; family Thermoguttaceae; genus CAYYOX01. The sequence goes on from CAYYOX010000102.1 coordinate 844, forward strand.
GGGCATGTTGACGATGTCGTGATGTTTCAGGTTGACCTCGGCCGGGCTGCCCGCTCCTTCCAGCACCACCGCATCGTACTGCGCGGCCAGCGAGTCGTAAGACGCCTTGGCCGCATCGAACGCCTGGGGCTTGTAGTCGATATACTGGCCCACGCTCATGTTACCCACCGGCCGACCGTCGACGATCACCTGGCAACCGGTGTCCGAGTTGGGCTTCAACAGGATCGGGTTCATCCGCACGTCCGGATCGAGCCGGCAAGCCTGGGCCTGAACCACCTGGGCCCGCCCCATTTCACGGCCGTCGTGCGTGACGAACGAGTTCAGCGACATGTTCTGCGACTTAAACGGCGCCACGCGAACCCCGTCTTGCAACAGAATCCGGCACAAGGCGGCCGTGAGCACGCTCTTGCCCGCGTTCGAGCTGGTGCCTTGGAACATCAGGGCCGGGGTCTTGGTTGAACTTGCCGGTGCCACGGGTGGCTTGTCCACCCGTGCCGTCGATTTACCCAGCACTGGTGGGCAAGCCACCAGTGGCACCTTCAAGGCCAGCACTGGTGGGCAAGCCACCAGTGGCACCCTCAAGGCCTCGATCAGCCTCTTATTCTCCTGCTGATCCCGAACGGCCACGCGGAAGAATCGACGGTCGAGTCCTTCGTAGTTGTCGCAGACGCGGATCGCGATACCGTCTTGAAGCAATCGGTCGGCCAGTGTGGGCGCATCGAGGTCTTCGCGATCGAGCCGCACCAGCAGATAGTTTGCTTGGCCCGGATAGACGTGCAACTCGGGTATCTCCGAGAGTTCGGCCGCCAGGGCCTTGCGTTGTGCGTCGACGAGCCGGCGAGTTGCCTCAGCGTAGGGTTCGTCTTGCAGGGCGGCCGTGCCGACGGCTTGGGCCAACGTGTTGACCGACCAGGGCATCATCTGCCGGCCGATCGTTTGGGCCAACGCCTCAGGCGCCACGGCCGCTCCCAGTCGCAGGCCGGGCATGGCGTAAAACTTCGTCAGCGAGCGAAGCACGACCACATTGTCGGCCACATCGCGGACCAACGACTCGACGCCCGCGACAAAATCGATAAACGCCTCGTCGACCACAAAGAGGCTCGTGGGATGCTCGGCCGCGAAGGTGCGGAATTTGCCCGGATCGAAGCAGAGGCCGGTGGGATTGTTCGGCTGACCGAGCAGGACGACCTCGTCGCCTTGCAAGCGTTGGGCCAGCCGGTCGAAGTCGGGTTGGAAATCGTCGGTCTCTTCCAGGGCGAGCGTTTCGATGTCGAGCCCGGCCAGTCCGGCCGCAGTCGCGTAGTCGGCATAGCTGGGCACGGGAATCACGGCCCGGCGGGCGTCGAGGCTGCGAGCCAGGGCGTAAAGGATCTCGGTCGACCCGTTGCCCACGAGGATCTGTTGCGGTGGAACGTCCCAAGCGGACGAAAGGGCGTCGATCAGTTCGGCCGAGTCCGGGTCGGGGTAGTGGACGATCCGCTCCAAGGCTCGGCTGGCGACCGCGCGGAACGACTCCGGCGGGCCGAGCGGATTGATGTTGGCCGAGAAGTCGATCAACTTCTCGACCGGTCGCCCGGCCTGTTGGGCCAAAAGTCGGATGTGTCCACCGTGGTTGAGCATGGGAAACAGTAAGCAGTAGGTAGTAGGCAGTAAGCAGTTAGAAGAACAGGGCTTGTATGGGCCGGGTGATTAGGGTTAGAGCTATTGTGGTTTCGGCCAGTTCGCAGGTTGCGCCGAGCGTGTCGCCGTTGGCGCCGCCGATTTTGTAGTGGCTGTAGGCGGTGAACAGGCCGGCGACGACCATGGCGGCCACCGCGGCAGCCAGACCGGCCAGGTTGGCTGTGAAGTAGGCGGCCGCCAGCAGCACGGTCATGGCCCAAAGGATCAGCAGGTGTGAACGGTTCTTTTCGCAGAACAGGCTGCCCAGCCCGCTGTCCGGGTTGGCGCTGCGTGAGACGGTCATGCCCAGCAGCATCGCACACCGGCCGGCCAAGGGCATCAGGAACACGGCGGTCGCGAACTGCCATCGGCCCATGACGGCGAACGTGGCCAACGCGGACAGCTTCAACAGCAGCACGGCCACGATGGCCAGCACGCCCATGGCGCCGATGTGGCTGTCCTTCATGATCGTGAGGATTTGGTCTTTAGGTCGCGAACTGAAAAACCCGTCGGCCATGTCGGCCAGACCGTCCATGTGCAGCCCGCCGGAAATGCCCGTCATGGCTATGATGATCAACACGCCGGCCACGCCCGTGGGGAAGACGTACCACAGCCCGATCGCCGCGGCCGCCATCAGGCCGCCGATCATCAACCCGACCAGCGGGAACATGACGGCCGAGCCGGCCAGATCGTCCGCCGTGCAATCGCGACCGCCGGGCAACGGCACGATCGTCAGGAATCGCAGCGCATGGAGTAATTGTCTCATGAGTTCGCCTCGGCTACCTGGGCTTCCTCGAACGTGGCCACTTCGGTCAGAACGCGCACGGCCGCCTCGACCAGATTCATGGCCAAGGCCGCCCCGGTGCCTTCGCCCAGCCGGAGGTCTAGATCCAGCAACGGGACCTTGCCCAAGTGTTCCTGCATGATCCTATGGCCCTGCTCCATGCTGCGATGGGCGGCGATCATCGAGTCGGTCGCCTCGGGCGCCAGCTTTTGGGCGATCAGAGCGGCCGCCGTGGAGATGAATCCGTCGATCAGCACGGGCTTCCGCTGGACTGCCGCGCCGAGGATTACGCCGGCCAGCCCGCCGATCTCGAACCCGCCCACCTTGGCCAGGATGTCCAGGCCGTCGGTTGCGTCGGGTTGGTTGATTTCAAGGATCCGCTCGATAGTGCGGGTCTTCTTTTGCAACTGCTCGTCGTCGATGCCCGTGCCGCGCCCGGTCAGCTCGGCCACGGATTGGCC
>CAYYOX010000102.1:3757-12148 GCA_964473065.1 uncultured Planctomycetaceae bacterium
CTTCGGGGCCCAAGTCTTGGGCGATTTCGATGCCGGCCTCGACCGCCGCGAGGGCCTGCTCGCGAGTCATGGCGGGGCCTTGCAGGATGTTTTGTGTTCCGGCTGCGATGCGTTTCGAGATGATCTTGCCGGCCTCGGCCAGGGGGCTCAGGTCGCCGGCCACGCCCATGTCGACGACCACGACCCGTGCGTCGACCAGCCGTGCCAAGGCGTTGATGCCCGCCCCGCCGTGCACGAAGTTGTGGACCATCTGGGCGGTGACCTCTTGCGGATACATGCTCACGCCCTCGGCCGCCACGCCGTGATCGCCGGCCATGGTGACGACCGCCTTGCGCGCGACCGGCGGTCGAATCGATCGGGTGATGCCGGCCAGATCCACCGCCAGATCCATCAACCGGCCCAACGCCCAGTGGGGCATGGTCAACTGGTCGAGCCGCGATTTTGCCTTGCCGCGCCAGGCGTCGTCTTGCGGTCGGATCGCGTCGATCGTCTCTTGAAGCAGCGTCATGTCGGCGGGTTTCCTTTGAGCGTCAGGGGGATTCCACAACTGACCAGCGTTACGTTGTCGACCTCGGCGGCGATGACTTGGTTGCAACGCCCGACCAGATCGCGATATCGTCGGGCCAAGGGATTCTCTGGTACGATGCCCTGGCCGACCTCGTTGGTTACGAAAAGGATCGTGCCCGGGTGTTTCCGGCAAACCTCCAAAACGGCCCGGCATTGGTCGGCGATTTGGTCCTCGTCGACCGTTTGTTGTTGTTTCTCCGCCTCGAACATCAGGTTGTTGATCCAAAGGGTCAAGCAATCGACCAGCAGGACGTCGTGGTCGTTGCCTCTCAGCACGCCGACCAGATCGGTTTGTTCCTCGATCGTTTCCCAACCTCGGTCGCGGCGATCTTGTTGGTGCCGGTCGATCCGCTGCCGCATTTCGTCATCCACGACCGGGCAAGTAGCCACGTAGGCCCGACGACCAGGCAGCGATTCGGCCCACTGCTGAGCATGGGCGCTCTTGCCGCTACGACAACCGCCGGTAATGAGGATGAGAGGCATGGGGGGAAGCAGTGGATAGTGGTTGGTGGATAGTGGTTAGTAAGCCGTAGCCCTGACGGAACCTCTAACAACTTTCTAAATGGCATCGATCGTTTAGGCCGGTTAGGACGCCGCAGCTGCTGGTTATCTCGATGGTGGTTAGCGAGGCGGGCTTGACTTCGAACACGCAATAGTTTTTGGGGTCCAATTCCAGCAGATAGCACAACATGGCGCGGATCACCCCGCCGTGGGCTACGACCATGACCGTGTCGGCCGGATGTTCCATCATTCGATAGGCCGCTTCGTCTGTGCGGGCAAGAAAGGCTTTGAGGCTTTCTCCTTCGGGGAAGCAGAATTCCGAGTCGAAGCATGCCCAGCCTTCCAGTAGATGGGCATCTTCACGGGCGGAGATTTCATCGAACGTCAGGCCGTCCCAGCAGCCGAAGTCGATCTCGCGCAGGTCGTCGTCGACTTGTGCCGTCGGTTGCAGCTTTTCGGCCGTTTGCCTGGCACGGATCAGCGGACTGACGAAGATCTCGTCGGGCGGGTTCTTGGCCACGACGCGGGCCAAGGCGTCGGCCTGTTGTTGGCCCAAGTCGCTCAGCGGCAAGTCGGTGCGGCCGACGAAGCAGCCTTGGCGGTTGAGTTCGGTTTCGCCGTGTCGGGCGAGGATCAAGCGTTTGGCCATGCTCGGCGGATCCCTATAAAAACGGCCCGTCCTACGAGAGACTGGGCCAGGATCACGTCAAGGTTGACCAAAGCCTTCCCACGAAGGCACGCACGGGCGGCGTGTTTGGTATCCTGGCTTCCGGATCGACCTACTTACCGCAGCCTTCCCATCTCGCTGTGGAGACAGTGGCGTGCGAGGCGGTTTTCGTACCCGGTCACAGTGGCGGGGCCGCGCTGGATTCGCACCAGCTTCCCATTACAATCCCCCAATAATTGGGAGCAAGCATTCTTTGTAGCAATCCCGAGGAAGATCGTCAAGTACCAACCGACCTTAGTAACCCAGTTCCCCACAAGAAACCGGGGCTGGTCGCTTCAGCGACCAGTACACACGAGGGGTACGCACTGCAAGTCTCCTCATTTTCCCCTGGGCCGCTTGACGTGGTTTTGCCGAAACCGTATATTAAGGGCAGTTTCAGCATCCCGGAACACGGTGCAAGTCCGTGGCGGTCCCGCCGCTGTAATCGGTGAGCTGTTTCGCTTGGGCAAAAATGTTTGCCCGCCACTGTCGGGGCATACCCCGGCGGGAAGGTCGCGAGACGGCGTCGACCCGAGAGCCAGAAGACCTGCTGAGACGACAACCGTTTGGAATCCGATGGTAAAGGGTTCCGGCAGGCGCTGAACGTCTGCCGGAACCCTTTTTATTTTGGTTTGGCAGACGATAATGGTCTGCCGGAACCCTTTTGTTTTGGTTTGGCAGACGATAATGGTCTGCCGGAACCCTTTTTGTTTTGGTGTTTTACTTTTCTTCCTAAGAAAGGATCGATGATGACCAAGAAGAAGGACAAAGACGTAATCGCCTATCGTAAGAAGTGCAGCGCGAAGGGGACCGGCCTCTCGCACTACATCCTCATGGATAAGAAAGCCAAGTAAGTAATGGCGAGTGCTTCTGAAGCGGACAACAAAAAAGCGGCCCCATCGCGGGGCCGCTTTGTTAATTCGGGTAACGGCCCTTCGTTTCAGGTGCTCGATATCGAGCATCCTAAGTACGTGGCGGTCGTCGAGCCGGATACGGCCTTCTGGTCGTTGGTCAAACGCAACAAGCTGGCCGAGATGCTCACCGACGGCGAGCTGATGAAGGCCTATCGAAAGAAGGCCAAGACGTTTGCCGATGAGATGCAGCAGTTGCGCTTCGGCCTGAAACCGTCGGCCGTCTATTTCAATCCGACCGAGCGGTGCAATCTAAACTGCACCTACTGCTACATTCCCGAGGACATGCGACGCAGCGGGCGGCACATGTCGAAGAAGCGCCTGTTCGACGCCCTGAGCCGACTGCGCGATTACTTCAAAAGCACGCTGCCGAAGGGTTGGACGCCGCAGATCGTCTTCCATGGGGCCGAACCGCTGCTGAATCGCGACGCCATGTTCGCCGGCATCGAGGAGTTCGCAAAGGACTTTCGCTTCGGCATCCAAACCAACACGGTCCTGCTGGACGACGAGGCGGTCGAGTTCCTCACTTCCCGGCAGGTCAGCATCGGCATATCGCTGGACGCCCCGACCGCGGCCATCGCCGACCGTACGCGAAAGAACTGGGAAGGTCAGGGCGTGTTCAAGCAGGTCTTGGCCGCCATGGATCGGTTGCGGGGGTACGAGGGTTGGAGCGTGATCTGCACGGTCACGGGCGAAAACCTGCGGCACCTGAGCAAGCTGGTCGACTTCTTTCACGAACAAGAAGTGCCCACGTGCCTGATGAACATCATCCGTTGCACGCTCTCCGGCGCCCGAACGATCAAGCCGACCGACGCCACGGCCGCGAAGTACTTCCTGGCCGCGTTGGATCGCACGTATGAGCTCTATCAGGAGACGGGCCGCAAGCTTCCGGTGGCCAACTTCTCGAACATCCTGCTGGCCATCATCGCGCCGACGGCACGGCGGTTGATGTGCGACATTTCGCCATGCGGCGGCGGGCGGTGTTTCTTCGCCCTGGCGCCCAATGGCGACATGTTCCCTTGCAGCGAGTTCATCGGGCTGAAGAAGTTCAAGGGCGGCAACCTGTTCCGCAACGACATCGAGGATGTGCTCCAGACGGAAGCCTTCCGGCTGGTAACCGAGCGGAAGGTCGAGGACATCGACCCTTGCAACCGGTGTGCAATTCGCCATTTCTGCGGCTCGCCCTGTCCGGCCGAGGCCTACGAGATGAACGGCGGCATGGACCGAACGGGTGCGTTCTGCGAGTTCTACGAGGAGCAGACCCGGTATGCCTTCCGCCAGATCGCCGACGGCAAGGAAGACGCCTTCCTATGGGACGGCTGGGACAAGGGCACCGTCGACACGTTCCAATTCCTACCGGCGTAAGAGCTGGTAATCAACTTGTTCTCGGAACCCGTCTGGCAAGTAGGGCGGGCTCCGCCCACCGATTTCTGCCTTGGAAATGTTGGGGCGATTTGGTGAGCGAAGCCCAGCCTACACTTGAATCTCGCCGTTTTTCAACGGGCTGCTGAAAGTTCACTTCCGGCCGCGGACGGGCAGGTAAAGCAGAAGGTCGAGCCCTTTCCCGGACTCTCTGATTCGACCCAGATCGAGCCGCCGTGCACCTCGACGATTCGCTTGACCAGAGCCAGTCCGATGCCCGTGCCTTCCATTCTCGGATCGAGTTGATTGAACAGGCCGAAGATCTTCTCGTGATAAGCCGGCTCGACTCCGATGCCGTTGTCGTGCACGTAACAGACGGTTTCATGATTCTCGGATCGCACGCCGATTTCCACACAGGGATGGGGTTGATCGCCCATGTACTTCACGGCGTTGTCCACCAGATTTTGCATAACTTCCAACAACCGCTGACGGTCGCCGAAGACCACTGGCAGATCGGGCGCGATCTGCACCCGCACACCCTCTTGAGAGATCCGTCCTCCGACGAGTTCCACAGCCTCCCGGGCCAGTTCCGCCAGCGGCACCGCTTCGGAGGCGTTGACGACGCGTCCGATCCGCGAAAGCTCCAGCAGTTCGTTGAGCAATTGCCACATCGTATCGGCCGCGTTGGACATGCGGGCCAGGGCTTCGTCGACGGTCTGATCATCCCCGCCGGCTAGGTTGTCTTGGAGCAGGCCGATGAAGCCTTTCAGTGTAATCAGGGGTGTTTTCAGGTCGTGGGAAACGGTGTACGTGAATCGCTCGAGTTCGGTGTTTTGGATCTCCAGCTTGGCGATCAACTCCTCGCGTTCCGCTTCTGCCCGTACTCGCCCTGTAACGTCCCGCACGGTGGCCTGGAGGTGGACTTCGGCGCCCATTTCCACGCGGTTCAGCGTCACTTCGGCGTCGAAAGGAGTTCCATCGAAGCGGCGGTGCGTCCATTCAAAAGCCTGACGTTCCCCTGCCAAGGCCGCCTGCACGACTTGCATGGCCATTTTCGCTGAGGACTGTCCGTTCGGCTGGACGGACGGAGACACATCGGCCGGCGATTTCTTGATCATCTCTTCATGCGGATATCCGAACATCTCCAGCGCGGCCATGTTGCAATCCACAAAGCGAGGCCCCCCGTCGATCATTTTTACCGTGAAGATGGCGACCCCGGCCGTTTCGAACAGGGTCCGATGTCTGTGCTCACTGAGGCGGAGTTGCTCTTCTGTCCGTTTGAACTGAAGGCAGAAGAACGCGGTGACCCAAATTGCCAACAGAGCCAGAAAGCGGTTGAAGAGCACCATCCACATGATGCCGCCGGCCTCGGGCGAGAAAATCAACCCGAGGATCGTCAACACGCTGGAGCCGATAGCGGCCAACCACGTGTCGCGCCGCCACGGCGACCACCGCGAGAGCAGGATCACAGCAATGTACGGCACACCCCCGGCAACGCCTAGCGGGATCATCAAATCCAGCACAAAGACCCCGGCCGCCAGAAGAACGGTCAAGACCGCCAAACGCTTGTACGTCTTCGGCGCCGCCTGCATTAGTTCGTTCCTCCAACGAATTGGTATTCTCTGGACATGTTCACCTTCAGTCACTTGAACAAGGTTTAATGACTGCTCCTTCTGTTATTATTCCAGGTCGCGAAGCCTTTTCAAGTGTCAACGAGAGGATTGCAGCCAAGGGATTCAGCTATTGCACCCCATTGGTGGTAATCGTGACGCTGTTTTCTCGCGAGAAAAGAAACGGGCTTGACGATGATACTATATGTGATATCATCTATAGTAGGAGATGTTCTCAATATGAGCAAGAAATCCTCGACAATTCTCGATTCCGCCAGGAGCGTAGCGTCCTCAGTGGAGAGTTGGGCCGACTTGTCGAATGCCTTGTTCAATCCGGAGGATGGGTTGCTCATCAAGGCCTATCCGACTCGGGAGGAACGGGAAGCGTTCTTGAAGACCAAAGAGTACGCGGCCATTCGGAAACTTCGTGAAGCAGCCATGGACAAGACAGGGCTGATTGAAGGGGCGACTCCAAAGAAGAGCGGAAAGTTCATGGTCCGTCTTCCCAAAACCCTGCATGCCGCACTCGAGCGAGAGGCGGCCGAGGAAGGCGTCAGCCTGAACCAACTAGTGGTCACCAAGCTAGCCCTCCAGATGTCCCAACTCGTCCCAGGGCCGCTCGCCAAGTAGGTCAGGGCTCGCCCTGACAAGTTACTCATCAAACCGGTTCCAGTCCTTGATTAGCTGACACACTTCCGTCAGCCGCTCGCTCATATCGTGACAATCGGCGATCGCTTCACGCGTAATGTGTGGTATCACTCGTTTCGCAAGGGCGACCTTTTGAGGCCTATTTATATTGTCGTCACGCTTCTTGACGTATTCGAGAACATCGGCAAACACTCCCGGACCGTGCAGTGAATCGTTTGCAAACATCTGCCGGAAGGCCGGTGTTGGAATGTAATTCTCGACCTCTTTTCCTGCCGTGATCCACGCGTAACCATCAACAGCTTTCACTTCGTCACTCAAGCGTTGCGTGTGTTTCTTCAATTCATCGTTCTCGCTACGTCTGTCGCTGTCCATCAGTACAATCGCGTGCCGATTGATTCTTAATGCTGCAATCATCTCACCAATCCATTCCGGCGATTCAAAGGACAGATGGGCATTGGAGCTTCCACCAAACGGCAAGCATTGGTAATGAACTCCCTCGACCAGTGTTCCTTCGGACCACAATTCAATCCAATGATTGAAGTACAATCTGTCAGACGGCCCCTCAACCCACACGACTGCGTTGGTTTGAAGCAAATCGCTTGCTCGAACATCAAGGTCGTCCAGCACACCGTACCCATGTGTCGACGTTTCGACGACATCAACAGACGCGCATTCTCCATCGTGCTTGACATGAAGAAGTTGAGCATGCTCGTCGGCGCTAAAGAGGTCAATAACAACGTTCGAGTGTGTTGTGAGAAAGAAATGACAATTCTCTTCAATAGCCTTCTCGCGTAAGTAGTGAAACAACCGGCGTTGAATCGCCGGATGCAAATTGTTCTCCAGCTCTTCAAATCCAAATATGAACTGAGACAGTGGCTTGTTGGCAATCTTCGGAGCGAGTAGCAGGTTGGCCAGGACTAGCAGAACCGTCTTTAGTCCGCTTCCAGTCTGAGACATCGGCACTCGTCCCTTTCGCGGTTCCTCCAGGTGTATCTCCCATTGTCCGCCGTCTGTCTGCTGGACCAAGATGCGAGTGTAGTTCGCATCGGGATGGAAAATCGTGTTCAGTTCACGCAGGAGCGTCTCTTCGACAAGTCCACTAGGGAGGGACGTGTGATTGATGTAACGCTGAATCGCATTCGTGACACCGGCGCCGTTCGACTGAAAATCGAGGGACGGACCACTGTTTTCCGGTGAAATATCTCGGTCCGCGACAATCCTCCGAAACTGGTACGTCCGAAATGGGTTCTTGTAAGAATCGCGGAGACGATTAAGAACCCAGTCAAGTTGCTTCTGCTCGCGTCGGTTATCGCTGTTGAACCTCGCCACTTCGCAAGAAGTAGTGGCACCCGACTCGGATAACCGCCACATGGCGTTCTTCCCCGCCAAGGAACCGGCCGACCACGCCGCGGGATCGAATGTCCAGACGATGTTCGACACTTCCATTCGCATGTTTTGGTTTGGTATCACTTCGCGGAGAAGCTTCTCGGTCAAGGTCCCCGACAGCAGCGTTTCGGGAGCCGCCCCCTTATGCCCTCGATCGCTGATGTCTGACGGCTCTATGGCATGACTAATCAAGTCGAGTAGCGTTGACTTTCCCGAGTTGTTCCGGCCGATGATGATGTTTATCGGCTTGATTGTCTCGAAGCCGTGCGGCCTGTCTGAAAAGCACTTGAAGTTGCGGACTTTTAGCGAAATGTCTTGTATTGGAATCACAATAGGAACTCCCTGAGCTCGGCCAGCTTTCGAATACTCACGATAGACGGGCAGGCACGCCTTGGCAAGTACCGCCCCCGATAGGCCCGAAAACGCAGGAAGACCTGAAGAAACCTACTGTCCGCGGCAGGCAGCACTCCGAGCTTGGGCAAGCCCTGACCTACCCGGACGCTTCGAGGCGGGCGATCAACTCGTTGCGACGCTCGAACACGCACTCGCCTTGGCGGCGGATTGGGGCTTCGCACTCGGCGCTGGTTAGGTCCCAGGTCTGGTTCATGAAACTGTAGACGCGGCCGAAGTAGAGACCTCGCATCGATTCGACCAGTCGCGGCGGGTCGGCGCAGGTGGGGAATGCGGCGATCACGTCGAA
>CAYYOX010000102.1:12248-14216 GCA_964473065.1 uncultured Planctomycetaceae bacterium
ATTCGACCAGTCGCGGCGGGTCGGCGCAGGTGGGGAATGCGGCGATCACGTCGAACAGGATGTCGACCCAGAAATCCGTGTCGATCTCGGGACCGTCACTTTCGCCGAACGTCTTTTCGAGCCGATCGACGAGCGAGGGACTGAGATACTCGCGAAGCGCTTCGACCGTTTCCCCAAAACCTTTGACGGAGTTCTCGCGGATCTGTTGTCGGTCGACTTGAAGGTCCTGGGCGGGGGCCAACTCTTGCAGCCCGAACACGGGCGCCTTGGTGATCGACGAGACCGACTTCCAGGTTTGGAACGTGCCGGCCACGGTCAGCAGGGCCGTGCTGACGACTTGCAGGAACATCTCGCCCAGCTTCGGGGCACTCGGCTTGTGGATCTTCGAGCCTAGCCCAACTTGCGCGATCTTGAAGTCGCCCAGCAGGGCCTGCATGGTCATGAAGATGTCGACGCCGTACTGGTGCGTCGTGCGATGCCAGGGTACGGCGATCAGGTGTCGGGCCAACTTGTCCGAGAGCGCGAAGTCGCCGCCGATCGGCTGTCGGATGTCCTGCCCGAAGATGCCGTAGATCAACGGGTAGCAGATGTTGTTGGTGATCGTGCCGTCGTATTTGTGTCGCGAGTAGAGCGGCGTGAGGTAATCGAGCCCTTCGTCGAGCACGGGCTCGGCCATATACTTGATCCACTCGGGCGTGATCGAGATCAGATCGGCGTCCACGCAGACCACCGCCCGGGCGCCCAGGGCGTACGATTTGCGGAAGGCGTTGGCAAAGTTCCAGCCCTTACCCGGCGTGTTCTTCGGCGTGGTGATGTAGATCTTCGGCACCTCGGTTTCGGTGCTCAGGAAGACATCTTCGGTGCCGTCGGGCGAGGCGTTGTCGGCGTTGATGATCACGGCCTTGCGGTCGGGGAAGTACTTTTTCAGACCCTCGGAGGCGACACGCGTGGGATGGGCGATGCTATCGGCCTCTTGGTAGGAAGGGATCACTACGACCAACTCGGCCTCGCTGATACGGCTGGGGTTCACTTCTCGTTCGAACATGGGCCCGTCCTTGAAAATGGCGTAAAAGCTGTTAGAAAATGGAAACTTCCGATGATCGCGTGTGCCACTGCACTGTATAACGGTAGCTTGCGGGGCAAGTCAAGATTAGAAAACGGGGGCCCTGCAAATCCGCAAGCGGCTATTCTTTCAGCGCGGTGATCAGATCTAGGACCGCCTTCTTGCCGTCGCCGAAGTACATTAGCGTGTTGTCCATCGCGAACAGCGGGTTGGGGATGCCGGCGAAGCCGGGGCTTAGGCTCCGCTTGATGACGATGCACGTTCGCGCCTTGTCGACGTCGACGATCGGCATCCCGGCGATGGGGCTTTGCGGGTTGCGGGCCTCGGGGTTCACCACGTCGTTGGCCCCGATCACCAACACCACGTCGGTCTGCGACATGGCCGGGTTGATGTCGTCGAGTTCCTTGAGTTGCTCGTAAGGCACCTCGGCCTCGGCCAACAGGACGTTCATGTGGCCCGGCATTCGACCGGCGACCGGGTGGATCGCATATTCGACGGTCACGCCGCGCGATTCGAGCAGTTCGCCCAACTCGCGGACCGCATGTTGGGCCTGAGCGACCGCCATGCCATAGCCGGGCACGATCACTGCCCGTTGGGCGCTGTCGTAGAGCATGGCCACCTCTTCGGCCGAGGTCGACTTGATCTTGCCGGCATAGACCTCATCGGCCGAGGCCGTCTCTTCGCTCGGCGCGAGCACCCCGAAGAGCACGTGGGTCAAGGAGCGGTTCATGGCCTTGCACATGATCGAGGTGAGGATCAAGCCCGATGCCCCGACCAGCGACCCGGCGATAATCAGCACGGTATTCTCGCGCACGACACCGGTCGCACAGGCAGCCAGCCCGCTAAAGGAGGTCAACAGGGCGCACACGCCCGGCATGTCGGCCCCGCCGCTCGGATCGACCAGC
>CAYYOX010000103.1:0-14212 GCA_964473065.1 uncultured Planctomycetaceae bacterium
GGTTGGGCCCTGGCGGTCCCAGACTTTCCGCAGTGGAAGACATTCAGGAGACCAGCCGGTCTAGAAGCTGGGCAAGAGGAATGTAGGCCATGCCTGTGGCCATATCGGACATGGCGTAGGGAATATACAGGTACTGGCCGTGGATCATGGCGCCGCAGGAGTAGACGACGTTGGGAACGTAGCCTTCACGCTCCGCTTCGGTAGGCGTGATCAGCGGCTCGTCCAGCGAGCCAATCACCTTCAACGGGTCGTCCAGATCAAGCAGCATCGCACCGATGCAGTAGCGGCGCATCGGGCCCACGCCGTGGGTCAGCAGGAGCCAGCCTTCGGGCGTCTCCAGCGGTGAGCCGCAGTTGCCGATCTGCACAAACTCCCATGGATTCCGGGGTGTTTCCAGCAGTTCGGCCGTCTCCCAGAAGTGGATGAAATCGGAGTACATGATGTAGAGGTTCTCGCCGTCGATCCGAGAACACATCACGTAGTGCCCGTCAATCCGGCGGGGGAACAAGGCCATTCCCTTGTTCTGCGCCCGGGCCCCGTTCAGCGTGTGAACGGCGAGGCGGTGAAAGTCGCTGGTTTCGATCAACTGGGACAATATGCGGTAGCCGTTGTAGGCGGTGTAGGTGCCGAAGTAGGTCACCGAGCCATCGTCGTCGGTGAAGCGGACCATGCGGAGGTCTTCGATTCCCATGCTCTCATTTTCGCTCTGGGGGAAAATGACGACCTCCGAAATGTCGGCATCCTGGGGGAGTTCGAGGTGATAATTGGTCCGGGCCGGCCAGAGTATTCCGTTGACGGTCTCCTCCAACTGAAACTCCTCCGGTTCGGCGACGTTTGCCTCGGCGACGGCGTGTTCGAGTTGCTCGAAGGTGAAGTAATCCGGCAGGTGATGCATCACAAAGTCCACCGGGTTCCCGGCCAGGCCGATTTCACCCAACTTCGTCCCAAAGATGCGTTTCTCGTATTTTCGGTCGGGCCAGAGCTTTGCCGGGCGAGAGAGTCGGCCGAGTGGGTCGAATTCGAGCGTCTGATCGGCGTGGATGACGCCGGTGCGGAAGACAATCGAGGAAATGTGCCCCTCTCCGGTAGCGCGCAGGCTCATCACAAACCGAACGGAGCCCTGCGGAATTCCAGACTGGTCAATGTGAGCTACGATCGAAGGATTGAACAGTGCGGCCGATTGGACCGCGTATTCCATGGTGAAGTAAGCCCCGACGAGCAATCTCCGCGATTGGGAAACGCCGTTGAGTTTTCCAGTTAGCTCGGCTGCCCTCTCACAGTGCTCCTCGAACACGGCCCGGATGTCCCTGTGCCGGCTCTGAAAGTTGCGGAAAACCCGGGCAAGGATCTCCTCGACCTTGGGATCGGAAAGACCGATGACCCGATCGATGATCGCGCCGATGCGGGTTTCACCCCCCGGGAAAAAGGGTCTGGTGATGACCCGACTCTCATCGGCCTCGAAACGGATCTGGAGACGCTCGAGCTTCAACGTTTGGGAGTGATCGGCTGACATGGCTGGCTATATGACTCTGTGCGATTCCGGGAAAAAGGCACGACAATCGGAACCTGCAACTATAGCATACTATTCGGTTCAGATTGCCGGCCGCGGGTTCTTCAGACACAAATCGACCAAATCGTCGATTTTGGCCGTGCCGACACACATCACCTGGTCGGCGCCGCCCCAGTATATCTTCACGGTCCCATCGTCTTCGGGCACGGCGCCGCAAGTGAAAACCACGTTATTAACGTAGCCGGCTAGTTCCCAGGGATCGGCCGGCTCGAGGATCCAGTCGTCGGCCACGCCGATCACGGTGGCCGGATCCTCCAAATCATGCAGTGACACGCCCAGCCGGTAGACCCCTCCCCGGGTCGTCGAAAAGACCCCGTGGTAGATGCTCAGCCAGCCGGCCCCGGTCTTGATCGGTGTGGCGCCGGGACCGATCTTCTCTTCGTCCCAGTGGTAAGCGGCGGGCCGAATCACCAGCCGCGAGTCGCCCCAATGGACCAGGTCGGAAGAGTAGCTGACCCAGATCGACCAGGGAGCGATGTGCGAGTGTGGCCGGTCGAGCCGCACGTAACGCCCGCCGATTTTCTCCGGAAAAATGACCACGTTGCGCATGTCGGCCTGCGAGATCAGGGCAATCCGCTCGACACTGTTGAAATCGGTCGTCCGAGCAAGCCCGATCCGCACCCCGTGGCGCGAATAGGCGCTGTACGTCAACAGGTACGCCCCTTCCACGAGCGAAATCCGGCAGTCTTCTACGCCGTACTCTTCGTATTCTGCAAACGGGCCGTCACTGGCCGGCACCATGAACGGCTCCGCACGGACTTGAAAACGAAAACCGTCGTCGCTCTGGGCCAGGCCGAGGATCGATCTGCCGTTGCGCCGGTGTGAGCGAAACAACAGAAGGTAGCGACCCTCGTGCTTCACCGCCCCCGCGTTATGCACCGTCTCGACCGGATAAGGCACGTCGGTTTTGGTGAGAATCGGATTCTTATCGTAACGGTTGATGATCGCGTTCATCTAGTAGACTCCTTTCGATCTCGCTTCTCCCTAACAAAGGGGCTGCCGGCCGGGCGGAGATTACCGGCTCTTCCGGTTTTAGGTGCAAACTCCTGAAAAGCGCGCGAGCCGGGAGTACTCGGCGGGGACCGCCTCCAACGATGGTTTCTATTCTTGCCTGGACAAATCAGGCTGTCAACGGTCCGGGGTGAAAAAGGGGACAGGTCCAATTTGTGCGCAGCACCCTACGGGCCGTTCCGGCAAATTGGACCTGTCCCCTTTTTAATTCCCTTTTTAATTCAGTGAGCCGCTCTTCGAGCAGGAGTCGGATGCAGTGCGTCGTTGCCTGCGGCGCGGCAGTCCCCCCCGGCGATGCAAATTGGGTGAAAACGACGGCACGTCGTCTGGGGCTTGAGTCAACGCTCCGCCCTCGCGGCCGCCCGAGAGTTCGGACCCCTTTTCTCCCCCCTCCTTTTCTCCGATTACTTCGACTGTAAATCCAGGTCGTCCAACAACTTCAATGCCGTCTTCAAATTGCCGTCGTCACACTTTGATCCCTTCTTGCGCTGCACTCGGCGAAGAGCATCCTCATGATCTGCATCGGTGTCGCGAAAGGCGTCATAAGTTGCTGCCAGTTCCAGCACGACCGGATCGGCATTTTTCATCAAGGAGATTTGTTTGTCGAATTCGGATACATCAGCCGATGGAGCGTCATTGCAAGCATCAATGATGTAGTACGGATTGCCTTCCTGAGAAACACATTCCTGCTCAGTGAGAAAACCCATTGACTCCAAAAGGCCGATGTCAGAATTGAGCCCTTCGCTGTATGGCCCGTAGAAGTGAATCATGTACGCGTAATCGGTTGGAAACCCCAGGCTCTGCAGTAGCTTGACTTCTTTTTGGAGTCTCGTGCGTCCGACAACTCGTCCGTTCGGGTGTGCAGCGATGAGGCCTGCCAACCAGCGGTAGTTTTCCATGCCTATTACTCCTTCTTCAGCAAGGGTTCAGCCTTCTCGCGAATTTGGCTTCGCGCATCGGCAGGATAGTAGTATCGGACCAAGGTGTATTTATTGGTCAGTTGCTTGACGGCATCCGAACATTGATTCAATTCAACCTGATCACCGTTGGCGGATTCGATATAAATCTGCGTGGCCGGTTCCTCGGCGTCGGGGTTGTACAGCTTGTACGGCGTATCGCTTGGAGCGTCGGGTTCGAAAGCGAACTCGACGTCGTATCCAGCGGCCACGATGATCTGGTTCGCTTTCTCGCTGAATTCCACGACATCTGGTGCTAGGTTATCGGTGACATCCGTCGCCTTGAAAAGCCGACGATACAAGAGGCCCTCGG
Source organism: uncultured Planctomycetaceae bacterium (assembly GCA_964473065.1). Lineage (GTDB taxonomy): Bacteria > Planctomycetota > Planctomycetia > Pirellulales > Thermoguttaceae > CAYYOX01. The sequence continues at coordinate 3,851 of CAYYOX010000103.1, forward strand.
CAAGTTCCCTGAGCACCTTGTCATCACACTTCGTGCAGCCCTTGGCGAATTCTGTCAAAGTATGGTCATCCAAGGACAAGTATTCGGATAGATCAATCTTACCATCGAATGCGCGCACAGTGGCTGAAGGCGCGTCGGGGACGATCTTTAGGCGCTGTTCTTCCTCGCAATCATTCAGCAGCTTCTTGTATCGCTTCAGCAACAGCCGAAGCATGACCTCAGCCGCGCGCGTGGTCTTGTGGAAATAGACCGTGCGGTACATGTGGTAGCGTGCAAAGACGTATGCTTCCGCCGCGAAGATCGCTTTGCGTCCAAGGTAGAACCTCCCCTTGTCGCTATTGACGTTCAAATGCAGAATCAGCCAATCAAGATCAAACTCACCGTAGTCGGTTCCCGTGGCGTAACTGTCTCGCAGCAAGTAATCAAAACGGTCTGCGTCGAGTTGGCTCGTAACAATTTGGGTCAGGTAGGCAGGAATGTCAGCTTCTTCTCGCTGTTCCTCTTCCATGTCCTCGTCAAAGAAGACCTTCAGGCGTTCGGGCAGTTCGTTGTTGTATTCTTGGAGCTTTTCATTCACCTCGGTGGACGGATCCGTGATGATTTGCAGCGTTCGCTTTTCGTGATTTTCGCCCGTGATCTTCTCGAATGCGTGGGAAAACGGTCCATGTCCAACGTCGTGCAAGAGAGCTGCCGCCAAGACAATAGTTCGATGGTCTGAATCGACACAATCAGGACAAACTCGGTCGACGCGATCCAAGAACCGCCGGGCGACGTGCATGACGCCAATCGAGTGCACAAAACGACTATGGTCCGCACCAGGGAACACGAGTTGGCTCAATCCGAGTTGCTTAATGCGTCGGAGCCGTTGAAACTCCTTGGTGTTGATCAGCCGAAGGAGAAGGCGGTCGCAGTCGTTGTCCTCAAATGGAACGATGTTGTGGACAGGGTCGCGAATGATCTTTGGCCACGACTCACTCATGCCGGTGCCTCCGCACGAGCCATTTGCCCGCCGAGAACGTGGTTCACGCTGGTCACCCCAAAATCCTGCTCTTTTTGGAACGGTTCACGCACATATCGTAAGTCCACTGCATCTCCGTGACAAGACCAATCGCGAGAATAGAAGTCCTCGGGCTTGTTTAGGGCCGTACCCATTGAGATCTCCTGTCACAGAGAATGGAGGTCGATTTGGGCTGAGCCTGAAACCGATCCAGGCTCGCAGTGTCGCGATTATAACAAGCAGCACCCCCCGCGTCTATCGCGTGGTGGTTTTTTCACATTTTCTCCCCCGCAGCCACGATTTCGAGGTTCCGACCGCCCAGATTACCGGCCGGTCACTCGCTGTTGCCGATCACTTTCCGGAAAACTCGCTCGTATCCCTTTGCCATTACCTGCACGCTGAATCGGGCCTCCACGTTGGCGCGACACGCCTGGGGGTCCAACGTCCCGAGGCGGTCGACGGTCGCGGCCGCTTCTTCTACCGTGTCGACGAGAAAGCCGGTTTCACCCTCGCGGATCAACTCGGGCAGATAGCCGTAGCGGGTGCCGATGATGGGAGTTCCGCTGGCCTGGGCCTCGATGCCTACCCAACTGCACGGCTCACACCAGGAGATCGGAAACAGCACGGCGGCGGCCCGCTGGTATTGCTTGGCAAGATCTTTCTGCGTCAGACAGCCCAGATAGGTGACGCTCCGATCGTCGAGGTGCGGTTTGACCTTCTCGTCGAAGAACTGCTGGTGCTGCGGCTCGACGATGCCGGCCAGCCTCAAGGGCCTTCCGGCTCGGCGGGCGATTTGGACGGCGAGGTCCGGACCCTTTTCCGGGGAAAGCCGACCGGCAAACAGCAGGTAGTCTTCCTTCTCGGTACACAAGGGAAACTCGTCCATCGGGACACCGTTATGGACGGTCGCCATGTAGTTCAAGTCGGGCTTCAATTGCCGTTCGGCGTCCGAAAGTGAGACAAAGGGTTGCTCGCGATATCGGTCGAACACCGGATGAAGTGCCTTGACCCATGCCGCCCCGTGCAGGGAATGCACCATCGGAGTGGAAATCAGTCGCGAGAACACCAGGGTATGCACGTGCAGGTGGGAGTGGATGACGTCGAAGCGGCCGTCGCGGGTGGCCTCCAGGCAGATGGCGATGTGCTGCTGCTCGAGCGTCCGAAAATCGGGTGGACCCACCAGAAGCCCCGACTCCGGATCGAACCGCTCCGCAGCCCGCAACTCCGCTTCCGGCCACATCTGAAGTGGATGCGGCACGGTTTCTACCAGTTCCGCCGAGGATCGCGATCCGGCGGCGGCGAACAGGGTCACCTGGTGTCCCCGAGCGACCAACTCTTCGGTCAGATTCCAGGCCATCTTTTCCCAAGGTCCGTAGCTTGTCGGCGGCACCGGCCAACTAATCGGCGCCAGCATCGCGATCCGCAGTTTTCCGTTCGTTTCAGCCATGATAACACTTCTCCCTGATCATTCTGGGTGTCATTCCGGCTCGCCGCTCTGCGATCCACTGGCGACCGGCGCTCTTACATTCGTCACGGCCGTTTCGGGAACCGAGACCGGCTCGCGGTGATCGTCGTCCCCGGCCGCATGCTTATCGTCCAATTGCAGTTCGTACATTGAGAGCAGCGACATTAGCCAGGAGATGGTCGACTCGGCCCCCTGGTTCGCGTTGAGCCCGTCGGGAGTGAGCGCGTCGCACGATCCGCCGGTTCGCTCCTTGCAGATCGGTTGCCTGAGATCGTTGTCGCCGAGGAACCATCCGAAGCACCATTGGGCTCGCTTGTTCCACGATCGGTCCTTGGTAATCCTGTAGGCTTCGAGGCAGGCATCGATCATGCCGGCGGCTTCGATCGGCTGCTGGTCGAAAAGGGCCTTTTGACCGGACCGGGGATACCATCCGTTGCAGCCGACCGGTTCGAAATGACCCTTGGGCGACGTCTGCACGTCAATCAGCCAGGCGAGACTGCGAAGGGCCTGCTGCACCATCTCGTCGCGAAACGTCCATCGGCCGGACAACAACAGGGCCTCCACCAGCCGGCCGTTGGCGTAGGTGACGGCCTCCTCGATCCAGGGCCAATCGTCGGTGGCCGTCCGTTGCCAACCATCGAACAGGCGGGAAGCCAGTTCGTCGCGGATCCGCTTGGTTTGGCTGTCACCCGAAAAGCGGCTAAGATGCTCGTGGATACCGAGCAAGCTGTAAGCCCACCCCCGAGGGCTGTTGAACTCCAACACGGCGGGCAGCGCCCGTTGAAACAGCTCGGCGGCCAGGCTGGCATGTCCCAGTACCTTGCTTCGACCTTCCGTGGCACCCAGAGCCCAAAGGGCCCGGCCGTGACAATCCTCGGAGAACACCTCATCCAACCAGCGACGATCGAAGCTGAGAAAATTGTGAAAGCGCCCCGTCTCTTCGCAGAGGGCGTGCTCCAGAAAACTGAGGTACCGTCCGGCCAGCAAGCGGACCGGTAGGCGCGCGCTGTCGACCACGTGGTCCGCCGCCCGAACCGCCACCATCAAGGCCCGGGCATTGTCGTCGGTACAGTAGCCGTGATTCCGGCGGGGCACGTTGAAGCGGGCGTGCTGATAGATCCCCGTATCGTCGGTGAGTACCTCCAGGTGATCGAGCTTGATTTCCGCCAGGTCGAGCGTCCGCTCGCGAAGCTTCTCTCTCTGGTGGATGGGACGGGGATTGCAACTCCGCTGCTCCTGCACCCGGGTGAAGACGTCCAAATACTGGGCGGCCACCTCGGACCAGCACATTTGCCGGGTGTACATGTAGGCCCGCTTGCGCATGGCGTGCCGATGGACTTCGTTATCCAACAGCTCGATCACCGCCGCGGCGAGCGATTCTTGATCCTCGAAGGGTACTAAGATACCGCGGTCTTCGGCGAGCATCTCCATGGCATACCAATACGGAGTCGAGACGGTCGCTTTGCCCGATCCCATCGCGTAGGCCAGGGCCCCGGAGACGATCTGGGCTTCGCTCGGATAGGGAGTAACGTAAACGTCCGCAGCGCCGAGAAACTCCTTCAATTCCTGCAACTCGACGAACTTGTTATGGAAGATCACGTTATCCGACATGCCTCGCTCGGCGGCACGACGTTGGAGCGTGTGGCGATAGTCTTCACCTTGCTCGAGTTTCACCGCCGGGTGCGTGGCGCCCAATACGATATACACTGCATCCGGATGCTTGGCGACGACCTGCGGCAGTGCGTCGATCATCCTTTCGATTCCCTTACTGGGGGAGAGCAATCCGAACGTCAGCAAGACCTTCTTGCCTTCCACGTCGAAAAGATCCTTGTAGTAGTTGGGGTCGACGAACGGCATGTCGTGGATGCCGTGCGGAATCTTGGCAATCTTGTCTTGCGGAATCCGGTAGACCTCCTGCAACAACTCGGCGCCGAGATCGCTCATCACGATCAAACGATCGGTGATCTCCGCAATTTCGGCGACTAGCTTCCGCCGCCGGCTGGAAGGGTCTTTCAGCACCGTGTGAAGGGTGACAATTACCGGCACCCGCAACTTTCCAAGCAACTCCAGGATGAGTTCTCCGTCGCGATCACCGAAAATCCCGTACTCGTGCTGCAGGCAGACCACGTCCACGTTGCCCAGATTGATAAAATCGGCCGCCAATCGATAGTCGGAGCGGCGGTCTGCGTTGACTTCGAACTTGACCCGGTGAGGATACACGTATCCTTCCGGCCGGTCGTTCATCGCCACCGCCCAGAAGTCGACCGAGGGGGCCGCGAGTGCCAAGCTTTCCGATAGGTCGGCGGTGAAAGTGGCTATGCCGCACCGTCTGGGTAAGTAGCTTCCGATCAGGGCGACTCGATTGAGTCGACCCCATGACGCGAGGGCAGTCTGCACTGGCCAATCCTCCTGATAGGTTTGCTGTTCCAGCCCGTCCATGGAGTATTCGTACCTTGCGGCACCCGTCAAGTCAAAACTGAGGAGCCACCAATCCATTGTCTGTAAATCCGGCCTGCCTGAAAGGGGGGGCGGAGGCCTTTCGCGGTCGATTACCTCCGCTCCATGGCGAAGGATACAATAAGTCGGCCGACCCAGAAGTTCCTGTCGCTGTATGGACTGGAGAACCGGTCTGCCAAGCCCGCCACGGCGTACGCAGACCACCAGAAATCACTCTGCGCGGGGAGATCGATGGAAAACTCCATCCCCGCGGCCGAATGTCGATCTCCACTCACATTGGTTTAGAAGTCGTGTTCCATCAATGGTTCCTTTTCCGACGCAAACGCCGCAATCCCTTCTCCTGCACGTAAGTCCTGTCCAGGGTGTCCGAGATCGCCATGTCAAAATCAAAAGCCCGTAAAGCCGTGCCGCCAGGAGGTTCTTGACACAGCTTCTTTCGCCACGAGCCCGCCAGTAAGCCCCCCCCTCCCTGAGGGTGCATCATGGACAGGCCGAATGGCCGCGAATTTCGACTTTGCGACCGCCGAACTCCCGCTTATGCAATGAATCCTGAATCCGCCCCATAACACCACTGTACCAGGTACGCTCTCTTTCGCATATCTATCCGGGTAGAAGTCGTACTCCCAGTTTCTCGATGATTCCGCCAATTCACGGTCGGCCATCGAGAAACTGGTGGTGTCAGAAGGCTTTTCTTGAGGTTTCTCGCATGGCAAGGCCGTCCCGTCATCGGTGACGTGCCTGCTTGAGCAGACGAACGGACCGGGGCCGGGCAGACGGTTCGCCTTATTGGCGGACGCCTGTCCGGTTTCTGTTTCGTTTCACTCTCTCAAGCAAGGAGTTTCGTCATGCAGAATCTTACCAAGGCGTCGCGTGAACTGTTCAAGCGGCAACCCGACGAGTGTTTTGAGTCGCTTACGGCATTGTGGGAGCATTGCCAGCGACAGAAGGAGGTGTGTGTCGACCGCTGGGTTCCCCCGCGTTCGATCCAAACGAATCCCGTCGATACCAGTCGGCTGATGTTGGCCGCCGGGGATGACGGAGCGTTCGCCGACCCGATTGTCGGTATTCTTTCGGACAGAACCCGTACCCGTTGGGGTCGCCGAAAACCGTTTCTTATTGCCAGCGCGGTCATCGCCGGGGTTCTGTGTCCATTTGTTTTCCGGGTTCCGGACGTAAGCGCCAACCTGCAGTTCGGCTATATTTTCGCGATGCTTTCTTTCTATTCTCTAACGCATTCGTTCTATTCCGTTCCCTACATCGCACTCGGATATGAACTGACCGATGACTACGACGAGCGAACCAACATTTTCGCTTGGAAAAACTACATCGGTATGGCGGGCGTTCTTGTAGGTACCTGGGCTTACTGGTTCACCTTGCGTCCGGTTTTCGGAAACGAAATGAATGGCGCCCAGGTCCTCGGCGCAATCACCGGAGTTATCGTGATTGTCGGGGCGATCCTGGTGACCCGCGGCACCCACGAAATCACGGAGCGTCAGGAAATCAAGGAAGACAAGATCCCTGCGCTCAGGGCCCTGAGAACCACGATCACGAACAAGTCATTTCTGCTGATTCAGGGTGCACTGCTGGTTGTTGCGCTCGGTGTGGGCATTGACGCAACCATCGGGATGTATCTTCACGTTCACTATACGTGCGAAGGGGATAAGGAGTTTGCATCCGTTATTGGCGGCGCCGGCGGAACGATTGCAACGGCCGCCATCTTCTTTGCACTGGCATTTGCAGTCTGGGTTTCCAAGCACTTTGGCAAACGGGCCGCAGCCATGACCGGCATCGCGATTATGCTCATCGGCGCCTGCTCGATTCCGTGGTTGCTCAGCCCGGTCTTTCCCTGGTTGGTGGTCATCCTTTGGGTGCTGAATCAGTTTGGGTCACAATCTTCCAACTTGATTTACAACTCCATGATGGCGGACGTCTGCGATGAAGACGAACTGAACACGGGCGAACGGCGCGAAGGAAGCTACGCCGCTGCCGGAAGCTTCCTAAACAAGACAATGCAGGTTGTCGTATTGGTCTTGAGCGGATTGATGCCGCGCCTTGCCGGCTACGTGGACACCTCGGTTCCGCCGAGCATGGAACAGCTCGAAAGGATGAAGTTCTTGCTCTGTGCCACCGATGTTGTAGGCATTTCGATCGCCCTGCTGTTTCTCTTCTTCTATCCGTTAAGTCGCACGCGCTGCGCCGAAAACCGCAGGCTGCTGGAGGATCGCAAAAGGAGCTAGTCGGGCGGCGCCGAATACTCCTGGGCAACGGTGTCAACAACTTTCGACAGCCACACTTGCGCCGCCTTTGCCAGGAAGGCTGCCGGATCGCAGATCAAGTCCGCCCCAGCCCAGTTGTGGAGGATTCTGTGTCCCAGGACTCTAACTCTCTCTTGAGACGACATTGCGCCCTGAGTTGTCCGTCTCGGCCGTTCTCGGGCGGGACGGATGGACCTCATTTCCTCTATGGCGAGCGGCGGTAATTTAATTTCCGCCGCTCGCCTAAAGTCTAATTATGAATGATCCCGGGGTAATTCAATGTTACCCAGAATACCAAATAGGGTCCTGACCCCTTTTTTCTTTTTTCTCTCGGATTATGTAGTAGAGGATGATCAGCGCGAAGATGATATTGAGGGCGTAGTTGAACATCATCCAGGAGACGAAACCGAATTTCGCCAACACGCTGACCACGTAGCAAATTTCGCCGATCAACCAGAGCGATATGAACGCCAAGCTGATTCCTTCGGCATGGCCGCGTCGGTAACAGGCCCAGGCCTGTGGGGCGCCGCAGACGGCAAAAGCTATCGAGCCGATCCAACCGATGTAGTCCGCCATGGTATGATTCCCTGTTTTGAAGACGAAAAGTGCGACGCCGGCCGACTAGGATCTGTCGAGCAGCAGTTGGCGGCCTTCGCGAGCGATCATCAGATCCTCGCGCGTGTGGATCACCAGGATCCGGCCCGCGGAGTCGGTTGTGGCTACGTCCGTATCGGGGTGGCAGCGGTCGTTACTCGTGGTGTCCAGATGCAACCCCAAACACTCCAGCCCCCGGCAGACATCGGCCCGCAGGCGTGAGGAGTTTTCGCCGATTCCGCCGGTGAAGACCAGAGCATCGATCCCGCCCAAGGTGACCGTCAGCGAGCCGATCAGCTCTCGCACGCGATGGGTGTAGACGTCCAGCGCGAGTTGTGCTCTGGGATGCCCTTGCTCGGCGGCCGTTTCTACTTGGCGAAAGTCGGACGAGACGCCCGACATCCCCAGCAAGCCGGATTCATTGTGCAGTATCCCGTCGAGTTGGTCTATCGAAAGGCCCTTTTCCCGCATCACGTAGAGCAAGATCCCCGGGTCGACGGTTCCCGATCGCGATCCCATGGGAAAACCTTCCAAGGGCGTAAAGCCCATGGTATTGGTGACGGCCACCCCGTCGCGGACGGCCGTGGCGGAAGCCCCTTGGCCAAGATGGCAGATGACCAATCGAAGGCCTTTCTGGTCACTGCCGAGCATTTCACTGGCTCGCGACGTGCAATAGGCGTGACTGATCCCGTGGAACCCGAAGCGGCGGATACCCCAGTCCTCGTACCATTGGTAAGGCAGCGGATAAAGATAGGCGGCCGGCGGCACGTGAGCAAAGAAGGCCGTGTCGAACAATCCGGCCTGGGGTACGTCGGGCAAGGCGGTTTCCGTCGCGGCGATCGCCTCGAGCCCGGCCGGGATGTGCAGCGGGGCGAGGTGCGTGTATCGGGCAATGGCCTCCTTCATGGCGGCGTCGATCCAGACGGGGCGGCGGATCTCCTCGCCGCCGTGGATCAGCCGGTGCCCGACGACGCGGATCGGGCTCTGTTGATCGACTAGCCCGGCTTCCTCGAGCAACTCGAGCGCCGCCATCACGCCTGAGCGATAGTCGGGCACATGCAACTGCCGGCTAATCGGCGCCCTGGTTATCGACTCCGTGTCGGCCGGCGTGAGGCTCACGGTAGCTTGGCTCGCTTCACCGGCCCAATCGAGCAACCCTCGGGCGCGAGGCTGAAGATCCTCGAAGCAGAACAGGGCAAACTTTACACTGCTCGAGCCGGCGTTGATAACGAGAATGCTCACGTGTTCCTCTCGCTCCGGGTGTACAGGCCGGGCCTCCTGGGTGCCACGGGTGGCTTGCCCACGCGTGCCGCAACGTGCCTTCGGATACCGGCCGTTATCCTCCGAGTGCGTTGCGCAGGTCGCGCAGGTGGTTGTCGGTCTCGCCTTGCCGCGTGGTCAGGTCTTCGAGGTCGCTGCGCAACTGGTCGACTTGGCCGCGAAGTTCTTCCATCTGGCGACGCAAGGAATCGACTGCCTCGGTATCGGGCGGTATAGCCGGGGCCGCCTCTCGTGGCTCGGGCGAGACGGCCGGGCTTGCGGGCTCCGCATTGGCGGGCTCCGCATTGGCGGGCTCCGCATTGGCTGGCGGCGCGACGGAAGCGGCGCTGTATTGCGCCTGGAGTCTCTCCAACTCGCGGGGTTGGTACAGGGCGTGGGTCACCACGTGGCCGCGTCCCTCGGGAGTCAGTGAGATCACCAGCCCCTTGGACTTCAGCGACTCGAGCAGCGGCCGCAAGGCCGCCAGATCGCGAACCGGTTCCATCCGCGCCACGCGGCTGCGAAGTTCGCCCACGGTTTGGGCCCCGCGCAGCAGCAGTTCGGCCATGACGGCCAACTCGACCTTATCCACGCCGAGCCAATCGTAGAGATAATGGCGATACTTGGTCACGCGGCCCGAGCCTTCCACCATGCCGACGGCCCCCAATTGGCGAAGTTCGTCGAGCATTTCCTCGACGTCCTCGGGCTCGAGGTTCATCGCGGGCGAGCGGTTGCTCTTCTGGTTGCAGGCGGTGCAAACGCCGACCAGCGACATGGGATATCCGGCGGGCGTGGTCTTGGCCTTTTCGACCAACACGCCGACCACCCGTCGGCCGATCGCGCCCAGCGGTTGCCAACGCGGTTTCGATTCGCTTTCTGAAATGCCGGCCACAGGGTTTTCGCTCATACTTGAAGCTCCGGGAAAGTCGTTGGGTTGTTCCCTCTCGCTCCTTGATACCGCGTATGGTTCGTTTTGTAAAGGGCGCCGGAACGAGTTTGTCCCTCATGCCGCCGGCCACTCGGTAAACATTCGTCGAACGGATTGGGCGAATGTTTACGATCACGGGCACAGCGACCTTGGCTGTGCGGCCGTATATTCACGTTTATCGTGTCGCGGCGAGAACGGGTCCGCGACGGCCCACTTGCTGATCTCCAAGGAAACGCCGTCCGTTCCGGCAATCCGGGTGGAGACGAACGCCACGCGATTGACTTTGTGCTCGGTTATCGTGTTCATCGACTGGTCCTTTCGTGATCGGTTTGGAAACTCGATTTGGCAACGAAAAGGTGACAGGCGCGAATGGCACTTTTGACCGCGTTTTGCGCAGAACCTCGGT
>CAYYOX010000104.1:0-14207 GCA_964473065.1 uncultured Planctomycetaceae bacterium
CTCCTCGACCTCAGTGACGTCAAAAGGCAAGAGGAGAGCACGTCTCAAGGAACGTGCACCGTCGTGGGACTGAACGGCACGGGTGACGAAGCCGCCTTCGCGCCCACCCTGCGAGCCTTGGTCAAGCCGATGACGGCCATGCGCGTGCCGCTGGGTGAGAAAGGGATGGCCGACCTGAAGAACGCAAAGAACGTGGCTTTGGTCTCGGTCACCGCCACCGTTCCCGCCTCGGGGTCACGTGAAGGGGATAAACTGAATTGCCAAATCGCGTCGATCGGAGCGGCCAAGGACCTCACCGGCGGTCGACTGTTGCTCACACCCATGATTGGGCCCGATCTGGGCACAGGCCAAAGCAGTCCCCGCGTCTATGCCTTCGCCCAAGGCCCGGTCTCGCTGGACAATCCGAACATGACCACCACCGCGAAAATCCATGACGGGTGCCGAATGGAAGAGAACCTCACCAATGCCTTCATTAAGGACGGCAAGATCACGCTGGTACTGAAAAACAACCAAGCCAGCTTCGAACTCGCCAATTACGTGGCCGAACAGATCAACGGCAATGACAATCCGCTGAGCTTTGAAAGTCGAGGCCAACGGCTAGCCACGGCCTTGGACTCCAAGAACATCGTCGTCACCGTTCTGGACCAGTATCTTAATGAAGATCCCGTACTGTTTGTCTCGCAGATTCTCAACCTGCCGCTGCGTGAAATGAGAACCGAGGCTCGCGTAGTGATTAACGAACGGGCGGGCACGATCGTATTCGGCGGCAACGTGACCATCGGGGCCGGCGTGGTGACCCATAAGAACGTGATTGTAGAAACGGGCGCCGGGGCCGGGCAGTTCGTGGGCATCGACCCCGAGGACCCCGAGTCGCCGAAACTGAAAGCCCTGGTCGAGGCCCTCAATGCGGTCCATGTATCGGCCGAAGACATGATCGACATCATTAAGACCCTCGATCGCTCCGGTACGCTCCACGGACACCTGATCATCGAATAGGAACCGAATCATGAACGTCAGCTCAACAACCGGCGCCGCCATGGAACTTGCCCAATTCCATACAACAACGCCTAAACCCCCTTCGCCGAACAAGGCAGACGATGCCAAACTGCAAGATGCGTTCAACCAGTTTGTCGGCGAAACATTGTTCGGGCAAGCCTTGAAGTCGATGCGAAAGACGGTCGGCAAGCCGGCCTATTTCCACGGCGGGCAGGCCGAAGAGATCTTCCAACAACAACTAGACCAAATCCTGGGTGAAAAAATGGCCAAAGCCAGCGGCCATTCGTTCGGTCAACCGATGTTCGAGCTGTTTCAACTCGGGCGACGTTAGTTCAAAAGAACAACAACCGGCCGCTTGCGGCTTTGCAAAACATACTCTACATATCCGAACTTATTCTCCTGATTCAAAAAGGCAAGTCGATGAAGAAAGCGTGGGAAACGGAATTGGCGGAATTCCTCGATGACTTGTTGGCCGTTCAAGACCAACTGCTGGAGATTCTGTCGAAGAAACGTGAGATGCTCAAAGCCAGTGACACCGAGGGCCTCGAAGCCTTGGTCCCGCAGGAAGAAAAACTGGTCGCCTCGCTCCAAGAGGCGGTCCTGCGGCGCGAACGATTGCTCGCCGAGGCAAAGCAGGAAGGTCTGCCGGCCGACAGTATCCAGACCCTGGCCGGATCGCTGGCGAAAGAACCGCGTCAATCGGTGAGCGAACGAGTCCGGTTGGCCCGATCCCGCGCCCGGCTGTTGGAGCACCATAGCCTGACCAATTGGGTGGTAATACAGCGCTCATTGATACATCTTTCCCAAGTGTTAGAGATTATCGCGACCGGCGGGCGTTTGCAGCCGACATATGGAAAGGGGGAACCGGTCAACACGAGTGGCGCTCTCGTAGACCGGGCAGCCTAGAGAGTTAAGGAAGACTCGTAAACCTGGGCAGAATACGCAATGTCACTCTACAGTTCTATCTCGCTGGCAGCGAATACGCTGCGAGCAAACGAGATCGCATTACAGGTCGTCGGCCAAAATATCGCCAACGCGAATACGCCTGGCTATATTCGCGAACAGGTTATTCTTGCGCCTGCTCCCACCCAACAGATCGGCCGCCTGTTGATGGGCATGGGAGTCCAGGTCACCGCCGTCGTTCAGAGAATCGACCATTTTCTTGAAGGGCGCCTTCGCAACGCCACCAGCGACCGTGTGGACGCGCAAACGCAGGAAAGCGCGTTCGCCCAACTCGAAGGCGTTATCGGAGAGCTCAGCGATTCTGATCTCAGTACCGCTTTATCCAGTTTCTTCAACAGCATTTCAGAGGTGCTCAACCAACCGGAAAGCATGTCCATTCGCAATCTGGCCGTGCTGCAAGGGGCCACGCTGACCTCCGAGGTCAATCGTCTTGCGGAGCGGGTCAGCGAGATCCGCTCCGACATAAACGACCGCATCATCGACATGGCCGGGAATATCAACCGGCTGGTCGAGGAGATTCAGACACTGAATATCCGAATTGCAACGTACGAAGGCGGAGACACGTCGGCCAGTGATGCGGTCGGTTTGCGCGATCAACGGCTGCAAGCCCTTGAGGGGTTGTCCAAGTTGATCGATATTCGGGTCACAGAGCAGGATAGCGGCGGAGTGGTGGTCTATGCGGGCAGCAGTTTTCTGGTCTTCGAAGGCGTCTCGCGCGAGGTGGAGGTTGTCTTGGACAGCGACCGGGGATTGACGATCGCCAACATCCATCTGGTGGAGACGGATGCCCCGTTGAATCCCGCGGCCGGAGAATTAGCCGGGTTGCTCACCGCGCGCGACGACATCATGGGAGATTTCATCGATCAGCTCGACGACTTCACCCAAACCTTCATCTTCGAGTTCAACAAGATCTATTCCAGCGGGCAGGGACTCAACGGGTTCTCGCAACTGATCAGCGAACACACCGTCGACGGATCCACGCTGGCCTTGAATAACGCCGGCCTGGAATTTACTCCCACCAGCGGGACGTTCCAGATCCTGGTGCGTGACGAGCAGACCGGGCTGGTACAGACCCACGACATCACGATCGATCTGAACGGCGCCCCTCCGGAAACCACGTTGGCTAGTCTGGCGGCCGACTTGGATGCCATCAGCGGCATTTCGTCGTCCGCACTGTCGTCCGGTCAATTGAGTATTACCAGCGATTCGACGAACATCGAGTTCACTTTTGCCGACGATACCAGCGGAGTACTGGCGGCATTGGGGATGAACACGTTTTTCACCGGCACTTCGGCAGCCGACGTGGGTGTCAGCGCTGACCTGCGCAGCGACCCGGGAAAGTTCGCCGCCAGCCTGAGCGGGATTGCAGCCGACACCGACAACGCCGTCAGTTTGGCTGCCTTTATCGACATGGCGATCCCCTCGCAAAACAACGCTTCCTTGGCCGTACTGTACGACCGCCTGATTGGCAGCACGACCCAGTCGGCGGCCATTACCCGGGCGGTGGCCTCGGGATCCCGAGTATTCGAGGAAACCCTACGCGGCCAAAAACTGGCCATCAGCGGCGTCAGTTTGGACGAGGAAGCCGTCAAGATGATGGCCTACCAGCGTTCTTTTCAGGCGTCGGCACGATACATCGGAACGCTAAACGAACTGTTTGGCCTCCTAGTTACCCTTTAACCCGCCACTCGCCCCATACCCCTTAACCCTTCCCGTCAAAAATGCCATCCATTGTTGGAATTCCCACCACCCGGATCAGCGATCTGTTCATTCGTCAGCGGATGATGAACCAGATCCAACTCGATCAGTTGGCTCTGTTTTCGCTGGAAACGCAACTCTCAACCGGCCAACGAATCCACGCTCCCAGCGAAGACGCACCCGCCGCCTTGCGAATCATCGTTTTGCAACGGCTGCTGGAACGCAAGGAACAGATCAAGGCCAACCTCCAAACCAACCAAGGCTATATAACGTCGACCGACTCGGCACTCTCGACGGTCTCCGGCAGTTTGGCCGACACCCGCGGGATAGCCTTGTCCGTGCTGGGAACCACCTCCACTGACGTGCAACGCAATGCGGCCGCACAGCAAGTCAATCAGACCATTCTTCGCCTGCTGGATGTCGGCAATCAGAAGTTTCGCGGACGTCACCTATTTGCCGGAGCCAAATCTGCGATCCGCCCTTTTCTCTATGAAAACAATAGCGTCGAGTACTTGGGGGATGAAAAGCGGATTGCAAGCTATGCCGACATCGACCAATTGTTCGATTCCAACTTGCACGGCAGCGAAGTATTCGGGGCGATTTCCGATCCCGTTCGGGGGCTCATGAACCTGAATCCTACACTGACTTGGAACACCAGGCTTTCCGACCTTCGTGCCGGACTGGGCATCTCTGACGGAAGCATCTCTGTTTCCGATGGAACCAACAGCACGACGGTCGACCTGAGCAGCGCCGCCACCCTCGGCGACGTGGCCATAATGATCCACAACAATCCCCCGGCCGGCAGAACCGTTGATGTGGAAATCACACCCACCGGACTGAAAGTCACACTCTCCGATGCGGCGGTCGGCGACTCGCTGACGATCAACGAGGTCGGCGGCGGGACCGTGGCCGATGAATTGGGAATCTTCGCCCCGACAGCCGCCGGACCCGTGATCCCTACCACCGCAGCCGATCTCGACCCGATACTCCGACGCACCACGCGCGTCGAAGACCTGCTGGGAACCAAAGCCTATACCGTGGTTCGATCGCCCAAGAAGGACGCCGACTTGATCTTCTCCGCCCAACAGAACGGCGCCACGCTCAACGGAGTGAAGGTCGTTTACCAAAACACGGGGTCCGAAGCCGTCAACTACGCCGCCGGTGTGCTCACGTTCGACATCAACGAGGGAGTCACCACCGCCCAAGATATCATCGATCTGCTCGAAGCTAGTGCATGGGGAGGCCCGGGCGACGAGTTCTCAGTTGAATTGGACCTCACCGATGCTCAGTTCGCCAACGGCTCGGGACGCGTCTATGCCACTGCTTCGGCCAGCATGGACGGCGGAAGCGGAACCACGCTCGATATCACCTCGGGACTCCAGATCGTCAACGGCGGGGAAACGCACACCATCGATTTCAGCAACGCCGAAACCGTCGATGATCTTCTCAACGCTCTGAACATTGCCGACGCAGGGCTGTTCGCAGAAATCAACGACCTGGCTACGGGCATCAACATCCGTTCTCGGCTCAGCGGCGAAGACTTCATGATCGGAGAAAACGGCGGCACGACCGCTTCCCAACTGGGGGTGCGCACTTTCACTACCGACACGCGGCTGGAAGATTTCAACCACGGTTTTGGCGTGTCGATCGCCGACGGCGTGCCCGACTTCACCATCACGCGATCCGACTTAGTCACCATGGACATCGACCTGACCGGGATGGTGACGATCGACGAGGTGCTCGATGCGATCAACAACCACGCGAACAACGCGGCGGGCGCTGCACACGTCGTGGCACAACTGGCCGCCACCGGCAACGGGATCGAACTCGTCGATGCCGCACCAGGCGCCGACACGCTGACGATCGACAAGGCCATCCTCAGCACGGCCGCCATCGAATTGGGGCTGATCCCCAAGGGACTAGAAACGAATACGGCCGTCCTCGCCGGCGGAGTTCAAACACTTACCGGCGCCGATAGCAATCCCTTGGAAACCGATGGCGTCTTCAATGCCCTGATCCGACTCCACGCGGCGCTGATCGGCAACGACACCATCCAAGCGCAACGGGCGATCAACCTGCTGGACGACGCCATGCTCGAAATCAACTTCTCTCGAGCCGAATTGGGGGCACGCCAACAAGGGTTGGACGTCATGCAGAACCGCATCGCAGACGAGGATGTCGTGCTGCGGACAGCCCTCTCGGAAGACTTCGACGCCGATCTGGTCAAAGTCATCTCCGAGTTCACGGGCCGCCAAATCGCCCTGGAGGCCGCCTTGCGAACCTCCGGCACCATCCTGAATATGACCCTCTTGAACTACATCTAAAACGGCTTTGCACGATCCTGGGGATACGTAGGGAAATGCAAAATGACGAAATCCGAATGACGAATGACGAAAGGAAGAAGCTTAATTCGTCATTCGTCATTATCCTTTGCGTGGGTCTTCGCTGCTCGACCCACCCTACGAGGATTCCCTGAGTTACAAACGGCTACTCCGGCGCCGGTTGCGGCGAACAGGTGGCCAAGATGTGCCGGTCGAGATACTTCCCGGCCACCCGCACGACGTCTTCCAGCGTGACCGCTTCGAGCCGTTCGTCGAACGACTTGTCGTAGTTGTAACCCAACCCATAAAGATCGTCCAAGGCGGCCTTTCCCGCCTGCGACGAAATGGTCGTGTTCTCCTGGGCATGAAACGCGCCGATCATCTGCACGGCCGTGCGGAATTCTTCGTCGGTAATCTGCCCCTCTCTCGCCTTGGCAACATTGCGCCGGATCCGCTCGACCACTTCGTCCACCTTCTCCGGCCGCGTTTGGGCCAGGATGCCGAAGTAACCGGGCGCCGGGCCCGTGATCTGCATGGCGTGGACGAAGTAGACCAGGCCCTCGCCACGCAACTCGTTGTGCAGCCACCCGCCCGGGTAGCCATAGCCCGAGAGTATCGCGTCGAGCACCATCAACGCCGCGTAGTCCTTCGCATCGCGGATACTCGTGCCCGAGTAACCAAGCATGACCATGCCGGTCGGCTTGCCCGTCTGCTTGTGACGAACGATGTTTTCCGTAATTGCGTTAGGGCGGTCCAACGAGATCGGCTCGAAGTCGGGATCCGCTTTCAGATCGCCGAACTGTTGGGCAACGATCTTCAGTGCCTCGTCGGGGTCAATGTCGCCAAAGACGGTGACGATCATATTGTTGGGCACGAAATACTTCGCGTGGTATGCCCGCAAGTCGTCGATCGCCAGCCGCTCGACCGTCTCCTTCTTGCCACCCTGCAACACGTGATAAGGCGACTCGGCCGGCAGGGCGTCGTAGAACAGTTCGAGGATCTCGGTATGCGGATTGTCGCTGCGTCGGGCAATGGCGCCCAAGGCCAGCGTCTTGACCTTCTCGAACTGGTCCTCGGGGAATGTCGGCCGATTGAAACACTCGGCGAACAGGGCGGCCGCCTCGGTGAAGTCTTCCTTCAACACGGTCGCGCTGCCATAGACCGTATTGCGGCCTGCCGTCATGCCCATCTTTCCGCCGATCGAGTCGAAGTATTCGGCAATTTGCCGTGCCGAGGCCCGAGCCGTCCCCTTGTCGAGCATTGCGCCGACCAGGGCCGAGCGACCGGCCGTCGCTGGGCTATCGACCAGACTTCCGCCCAACACGTAAGCCTGCATATTGACCATCGGCAAGTGGGTATGCCGCTTGACCAACACGCGCAGCCCGTTGGGTAACCGCACGGCCCGAATCTCGTCGGCGGCGCCCGCCGCGTCGTCCGTGTCACGCTTCGGCGCGCCACCCGGCGGGGCCACGATCACGCGGTTCAAACGCCCGGGCGTAAAGTACCGTCGGGCTACGTCCATGATCTGCTCGGCCGTAACCTGCTGAATGCCTCGCACATACTGCTTGTCGAACAACGGGTCGCCGGTGGTGCGGAAGTTTCGACCCAGGCTCTCGGCCGCCGTCTGGACCGTCTGTTGCCCGAAGACCAACTCGGCCGACTTCTGTTTCTTCGCCTTGGCCAATTCGGTCGGCGACACCAGTTCGTCGCGCAGCCGATATACCTCGCGCAGAATCTCGGCGTTGGCCTCTTCCCATTTCTCCGGCTGAGCACTCGCCATCACGGCAAAGAACCCTCGGACGTAGTCCGGCGTCGAACTGGCCGAGTGGACCGAGAGCACCAATTGCCGATCGTATTTCAACCGCCGCACCATCCGCGAGCTGTCGCCCTGGGACAAGATATAGGCCGCCAGATCCAGGGCATATAAGTCCGGGTGCGAAAGCTTCACCGTCGGCCAGGCCAGCACCAGGTCGTAGGTACTGCCGTCCATCTCGCGAACCGCCTCTCGCGGCGAAAGCTGCTCGGGCTCCGGCGGCATCGTGACCAGCGTCTCCCGACCGCGCGGCGTATCGGCCCACTGCCGGGCCACCGCGTCGAGCACGGCTTGCGTCTCGATGTCGCCCACCACGACCAGGATCTGATTGTTGGGCACATAGCGGCTGCGGTAGAAGTCGATGATCGTCTCGTTGGTCGTTCGGTCCAAGACGTCACGGTAGCCGATGATCGGATGGCGCACCGGATGGACCGTATAGAGCGTCTGCTGCATCAGCTTCCATTGCACGCGGCGGCGGTTCACCTCGCCGTCGGACATCTCCTGCTTCACAACCTTCAACTCCCGCTCGAACTCCGCCGGCTCGAACTTCACGTGCTGCATGAAGTCGGCGATCAATTCCATCGCGTCCATGGTCTGCTTGGCCGGGCAATCGATGTAGTAGGCGGTCACGTTGGTCGACGTATAAGCGTTGCTCACGCCGCCGAACGTGTCGATCAGTTTCTCGATCTGCTTCTCGGTCCGGTTGGTCGTAGTCCCGCCGGAGACGACGTGCTCGAGGACATGACTCAGCCCGGCCCCCAAGTATTGGCCCTCGAACGCACTGCCCGTATTCCGCACGTAACATCGCACCGTAGCCACCGGGGCCACGTGATTCTCCTGTACGATGACCGTCAGCCCGTTGGACAACGTGGCCAAGGTCACATGGTCCGCCAGCCGCCGAACGTTCGTGTATTGCCTCGGCTCCGCCACGGCAGTCGCCGTCAGGCACAAGAGCACGAAAACCAACCGGGCGCCCATCTTCATCGC
Source organism: uncultured Planctomycetaceae bacterium (assembly GCA_964473065.1). GTDB lineage: Bacteria > Planctomycetota > Planctomycetia > Pirellulales > Thermoguttaceae > CAYYOX01. The sequence continues at coordinate 8,779 of CAYYOX010000104.1, forward strand.
CATTTAGTATTCCTTTCGATCTACGGGATTCACACGACAACGGGCCCATTGTGCCATATTGGTGCGATCGCAGGTAGGCCATTTTTCGCGGCCCCAAAACTGGTCGCTGAAGCGACCAGCCCCTTTGAGCCCGGGTTTCACGGGCTGGTCGCTTTAGCGACCAGTTTATCGAGGCCCATAGGGGTTTCCACCACACCACTTGCCAGGCCCTGATCACGGAACTAGAATCTCGGCAACCAACCCCATTCCTCCAAAACGGGAGAACCACCATGCGACTGAACCCTTACGCAAGCCTCACACTGGCCGTTCTGTTGACAATCCAAACCGGCTGCACGCAGACCGAATCCCCCGAGAAACCGACCGACCCAACGCCCGAGAAAGCAGTTGAAGAGACAACTGCGGAGTCCGTCATGATCCCGCTCGGCCTGCCCGAGTTACCGATCCCCGAAGACAACCCCATGACGGCCGCGAAGATCGAATTGGGGCGCATGCTCTACTTCGACAAACGGCTAAGCAAGGACGGCACGGTCGCGTGTGCCACCTGCCACGACCCGACCTTGGGCTGGGCCGAACGCACGCCGACCAGCACGGGCATCAACGATCAGGTGGGCGGGCGCAATTCACCTACCGTCATCAATGCCGCCTACGCTCCGACCCAATTCTGGGACGGCCGCGCCGCCACGCTCGAAGAACAGGCACTCGGGCCCATCGAAAACCCGATCGAGATGGGCCATACGCTCGACGCAATGATCGCCGACCTCTCGCAAATCGACGGGTATAAAGCGCAGTTCCAAGAAGTCTTTGGGACCGAGATTACCAAGGAAGGCGTGGCCCAGGCCATTGCCGCGTTCGAGCGGACCATACTCAGCGGCAACTCGCCCTACGACAAGTTTTCCGACGGTGACGAGAGTGCGATGTCGGATGCCCAGAAGCGCGGGCTAACCGTCTTCAAGGAGGCCGGCTGTCAAAAATGTCATCGCCCGCCGTTGTTCAGCAACTACCGCTACTTCAACGCGGGCATCGGCGACGACGAAGGCCGCAAGGCGGTCACCGGCGAAGAGGACGACCTGGGCAAGTTTCGCACGCCGGCCTTGCGTGAAATCGCCAACACGGCCCCCTATTTCCACGACGGCAGCGCCGCCACCCTGGAAGAGGCCGTCGCCCTGATGGCCGGCGGAGGGATCGATAACCCGAACCGTTCCCCCATGCTCAAGCGGGTTGGCGAGAAGAATCTTACGGAAGAGGACCAAAAGGATCTGGTCGAGTTCCTCAAGGCTCTTTCGGGAGAGTATCCCATCATCGAGGCGCCGGAGTTCCCTTAGTCATAAGAACTGGTCGCTGAAGCGACCAGCCCGAGTATTCACAATCCACCATTTAAGGGGCTGGTCGCTTCAGCGACCAGTTTTCCGGACCATGAGCGCCAGAACCCGCAAAACCAAACACTCGACCGGCCCCACCTACCAAGGCCAGCGCCGCTTCGAGCACTGGTACCGGGATAATCAGGTTTACTTCATCACGGCCCGATGCCGCGATCGCCATCGGGCGCTGGCTTCCACTCGGGCCAAGGAAATCTTTTGGGACCGGTTCGAACACTATACACACCAGGCCGTGTTCACACCATGGATCACTTCATTAACGGACAACCACTACCACATCCTCGGCTACTGCAAACTGGGCAACAACTTGGGCCCAATGATGCAGCGACTACACGGCTCGGTCGCCAAGCTGGCCAACGATCTGCTGCCGGAGCGTCGCCTGCCGTTCTGGGAAGACCGCGGACACCAAAACTACTTCGACGGTTGCATCCGCGACGAGCGGCAGTGCCGACTCGCGTATCGCTACATCCTAACACAAAGCGTCCGTCACGGCATTTGCACCGATTGGCGAGAATACGAGCACACGCGAGTGAACATCGACGTGGATGTGGGGGTCCGCCGAGCTTTGGAGCTCGGGGCGTTCTTGGAAGGGGTCCCGTATCGGCGGTATGAACGCTAGAGAACTGGTTTGAAAAACTGGTCGCTGAAGCGACCAGCCCGTGCGAGATCAATTCAACCTGGGGCTGGTCGCTTTAGCGACCAGTACACCGTCGGAGCGACATCAATGCGAACGCGGTCCCGTACTGCTGGTGGTAATCGTAGAGCGGATAGTCCCACCAACTCCCGTCCTTCTCCTGCAACGGCATCAACACCTGGGCCAACTGGTCCTGGTGCGTTCCGCGCTGGGCGACCGGCAATTGCTCGATGCACAACGCGGCGTAGTAATGCCCATAGTAATAGAAATAGCCGGCCACCTGGGCCCACGATTCGTGCGGGATGGGCCGCTTGCGCCCCATATCGAGCCAACCATTGCGGGCGAACAGCCGATCGAGCCAGGTCGTCAACACCTCGTCGGTTACCAGCTTATCACCCCAGAGCCGCATGGCCACGTTGCAAGCTTGCGAGCGTCCCAGACTGCCGGCCGTTCCGTTAATGCCTCGCATTGGCCGCATCTTGGTGTACTCGCCATAACAGTAGCAAAAGTCGGCCTTCCGCTGCCGTAAAATGGAAGCCTTGGCCCGGGTGACCAACCGCTCGGGAACCTCGAACCCTGCCTGCCGAGCCTCGTCAAGAGCAACCAGGGCCGTGGCCGTCACGAAACTGATGGTCGACCCGCCGGGCCGTTGCGTATGGTGATCGAAGTCGTAATAGGCCCAACCGCCGCTGACGCACTCATAGCGGCCGAGCATCTCGATCTGCTGGTCGATCAGCGGGCGAATCTTCTCTTGCACCGTCGGGTCGTCCTTGTGCCGCCCGAGCATCCGGACCAGGGCCTGGATCCCATAGGCATGGCTCCACGTGTTATAGAACACATCCGGCGCCGCGCGGCGAACGCGCGGCAAACGCTTGAACATCCAAGCTTCGGCACGATCGAGCGCCTCGATTACCTTTGGATCATCGCCGCCGGTCTCGATCAGGGCGGAAATGCACAGGGCCGTGGTCGCCGAGCGATACGCATGATGGGAACCCGGCACAGAAACGTAGATATTCAGCCCCTTGGTCCTCGTGGGCGAACCCCAGGAACCGTTCTTATTCTGCCGGTCCAAAAGGAACTCGACGCCGCGACGGATCGAAGCATCCAGTGCCTCGGGCGACGGTGTTTCGACCGGCCGGGGTTTCGGGCCCGTGGTTGCCAACGGCGAAAGCTTGGTGCGCTCCTCGGCAGCCAGCCATGGCGTGATGCCAATCAACAGAACAAAAGCGGCCCAAGTGCAGGGTGTCGTTTTCATGGGTTCTTCCGTGGGTTGTAAAGCTACAAGCAGCTTACTTCTTATTCTCATCCTTAGGACGTTCCAACAGGATCTTGTCACCTTCGGCAAGCCCCTTGAGGATTTCCACCTTCTCGGCCGTGCGATGTCCGACCTGGACCGGTCGCTTCTTCGGCTTGCCCTTCTTGTTCAGAAAATAGACGTATTTTTTCTCGTCGTTCTTCTCGTTGGTCATTAGCGCCTTAACCGGGATGGTCAACGCCTCTTCGTTCTCGTAGGCCGTCAGTTTCACCTTGCATTTCATTCCAGGCACCAGGGCCTCGGCCTTGTGGTTGATCGCAACGGTAATCCGAGCGTCAAACCCGCCGGCCGAGAGCGGAATACCTGCCACGCGGTCGACAATGGCCGTCAGTTTCATCTCGGGATAACCGACCGGCGTGGCCTTTCCTTTGACACCGGCTGACACCTGATGCAAGGCCTTCTCCGGCACGGTCGTGCGAACGAACATGGGCCGCGGCCTGACGATCGTCATTACCGTGCTACCGGCCGCGAGCGACTTGCCGGGCGTCAGGCTGGAACTGGTCGAGCCGGCGGTAAACTTACCCCGGGTACACTTGCCATAGTAGACAATCCCCGCGGCCGGCGCCTTGACCGTCATGGCCGCCCGATCCGCCAGCATATCCTTTAGCTTCTCCTTGGCGCGGCCGTGATCACGTTTCAGCTTGGCGAGATCCATGCGTTGCTTCTTCAGCGCCAGCGGCAGTGTGACCGCGGAACTCCCCGCTCCCAACTCGGCCCGACGCTTCGATTCCTTCTTGCTGATATCCAGACGCGGAATCTCGACCTTCAGGGCCTGCTGATGGTTGACCTTGGCCCGTTCCATATAGAACTTCGACCGCTCGACGGCCGCCCGAGCCCGTTTGAGGATTATCTCCTCGGTCTCCTCGGTCAGGTCGTCGGCCTTATACATTTTCTCGAGTTGGCGAAGTTCTTCCAGGTTGTTCTCCAACGACTGCTGGGACGACTTCAACGACATGTCGGCCGACTTCAGCGACAAGGCTCGCGAGACGTTGACATAATGCTCGTAGTCCTGCAGGGTGTTCTTCAGGGAACGTCTGGCGGTGGCCAAATCCATCGGCGTGGTCGTCGCGGCCAGCTTCAGTGCGTTCTCGGCCAGTTGCAATGCAACGGCGCCTTCTTCCAGGCCTGTCTTCGCGTCGGCAATGGCCCGATCGATCTTCTCCAAGTCCAACGCGATCAACAGGTCGCCCCGCTTGACCTTCGTGCCATGCTCGACGGCCTTCAATACGATCAACGACGACCACGCCTTGGGCTTGACGATAATCGGCGTCATGGCGTCCGACTCGAAGATCCCGTCCAAGGCCACTTCAACCTTCAGCGGCTCCTTCTTGACAACGTGCGAAGCGGGCTCAGCAGCCTCGGGTTTCGGCTCTTCCTTTTTCGCGGCATCTTCTTTCGCGGCCTCTTCTTTCGCGACTACTTCTTCTTTGGCTGCTTCCGGCTGGTCTTGCTTGACCTGCTTATCGGCATCATTCGGCGCGGCTTGCTGGGCAAGAACTGCTTGGCCCCCCAAGCATGTCACGAGTAATAGGCAGAAGCTGAGGCACAAGATACGACGTTTCATTCGGGCGTCTCCTTTCGAGGGTGCAAAACGAGTGTGATCTTTGGGCGAGATCCTCACGTTGAAGCTCCCCGTCCAAAGGGACTGCGCCATCTTTCCTGACGGGTACAGCCCACGGATTCTCCCTATTCTTTCAAGCCGAGCGATAATTCGCAAGAGTTGCCCACCGATTTCTTGATCCCGGCACCGTATTCCCTTCGCAGCCGAGGCTGTCCTTGACAGATCGTCTGGACGGGCGTCATACTGCGGTCGCCCGTTTTGTCGGGTCTTTAGGATCAGATCGCCATGGCCAAACTCCGCTAATATGGGTGGCATTAGCCCCGCTGTATGTTTGTGGAATCTCCCCGCCAATCGACAACTTCTTCTTGGAACACCGGGCAAATAGGTAGTACAGGGAACAGAATGAAGACAAATCACCGAACGACCAAGCCATCGACTTTTGGAAAACTCTCGATCCGCCAGCGACTCGGGCTGTTTGTCGTGGGAACCCTGACGGCCATACTATTGTGTTGCGCCGGTCCTTCGACGTCCACCCGCCGAACG
>CAYYOX010000105.1:0-2700 GCA_964473065.1 uncultured Planctomycetaceae bacterium
CCCCCAGAATGAAGATGATTCCATCGGGAATTGCGCCGGCTTCGAGCAGCACGAGTCGATCGGCGTCCACTCCATGCATCATCACTTGCAGCGGACGGTATCCTTGATCCATGGTCCGCAGGCCGATTACGCTGGCGCCGGTACCGTGCATGGTAAAGACATCGGGCGGATTGGCAAAACGCACATCTTCCACGGCACCGCTGGTGCTACGGATCTGCGAGATCCCGTCGTCCGGGGTCCCGAAATCCTCCAGCACGAGATCGTCAACGCCCGGCGGCAAGAAGAGCATCAACTCGTCTGCCGGTGTGCCCGACAAATCTACCGATTCGATACCGACATAGAAGCCCGTCAGTTCGGTAACTCCTCCCAGGTAGAACCAGGGCGACATTTCTCTTTCGAAGCCCAGCATGGCCATTTGCAGCGTGCTGCCGATCGTGACCAGCGAATCGTTGCCCGGGCCGCCGCTGAGCGTAACCTCGGCTTCAATGTCCCCGCCCGAGAAGTCGATCGTGATCGTGTCGTCGGCTGCGCCGCCGAAGATCATCAAACGAGTGGTTTCTGGCAGCGGCCATTCGGCCAGGAGCGTCCCGCTGATCGTGTCGACGATTTCGAGGTTCTCGGCATTTCGCCGTAACGTAATCTGGTTCGGGCCGTCATCTCCCTGGAAGATCGCGGCGGTAGTCTGCTGGATGACCACATCGTTGCCGTCACCGCCGGTGTAAGTGATCAGGAACGTGACGCCGTCGACCTCCAGCGGATCGCCTTCTGCCAAACCGGCAAAGGTTCCGATGATTGGTTCGGAGCCCTCGTTATTGACGATCGTGAAGTTATCGCCTTCGGCGGGCACATAGCCCAGCGTTAGATCGAGCGTGGCGCCGCCGAGGTCTATGCTATTGCCGACGCGGAGTTGGTCGTAGGTGATGTCCGGATCGATGCCGTCGATTTCCACGGCGAGGATTGCTCCGGGGAAGAACGTAAGGGAATCAGCCCAGAGCATCCCGGGACTTGCACCTGGGGCGATCGAGCCGCCGGGATAGACCGTGACCGGTCCTTCTACGTAGCCGTGGCCTCCCAGTGTACCGCCGTTGTTGACCAGGATGTCGCCGGAGGTGGATAGCGACCCATCTACTTGGAGAGTACCCTGGTTGATCGTGGTTTGGCCCGCGTAGGTAAGAGAACTCTCTATGGTCCAGACGCCGGCGCCTTCCTTGGTCACGCCGCCGGTTCCGTCGATGGACCCAGTAAAGGTGACCGAGCTGTCGTCGGTCCCAACGGTAAGCGTGGCACTGCCCAGCAGCACGCTGCCCGAACCGGAAAGCGAACCGACCGTCTCGTCGATGTCGCCCAGGTCAAACGTTGTCTCCCCTAGAAGCACCAGCCCCGTTGTATCCGGAATGGCTCCGGCTTCAAGCAGCACGAGCCGATCGGCGTCCCACCCATACATCCCCGTTTGCAGTGGATGGTATCCTTGATCCATGACCCGCAGGCCGACCAGGGCGTTGCCGGTTCCGTACATACCCAGGACATCGGACGGATTGGCAAAGCGCACGTCTTCCACGGCGCCGCTGCTGCTGCGGATCTGCGAGATCCCGTCGTCCGAAGTACCGAAATCTTCCAGCACGAGGTCGCCAATGCCCAAAGGCAAGAAGAGCGTCAAATTGTCTGCCGGCGTACCCGATAGGTCTACGGATTCGACGTTACCGTAGTCGGCGAACCATCGATTGTCTCCCCATACGAACCGTATCCAGCCGAGATGCTCGACGGAGAAGTCCTGCTCGGCCATTGGGAACGTACGACCCACCGTCAGCAGCGAGTCGTTTCCCTCGCCGCCGTCGACGTGAAGGTCGATAAGGCCGACTTCGATCTCTCCGCCCGAGAAGTCGATGGTGATCGTGTCGTCGGCTGCGCCACCGAAGATTTGCACTTCGGTGGTCTTCACCAACAGCCGTGTAGCCAGAACGGTCCCGTCAAGGCTATCGGTGATTTCGAGGTTCTCGCCATCTTGGCGCAAGGTAACATCGTTTGGAGTATCGACTCCGACGAAGATCAGCGGCGCTGGCAACTCCTCGTTGCCGAAGTCGATGTTCTCGGCAAGTTGACCGGAGGTGAGTACGACCTCATAGGCGCCGGCTGCATTCGTCGCTGCGACAAACACGTCACATTGGTCGTTGAAGTCGTTCGGTACGAGTTGGGAGGCGTAGGACTCGAAGGCGACGTAGCGGCCATCGGCACTGATCGAGGCATAAGAGCCGCTGCCGGGGTCCGGCTGGCCATCGGAGGACCTGCTGACCAGTTCGGTCTCCGCCGTCTGGCGGTCAAAGACGAACACATCGTGTTGACCATCCGTATCTTCCGGCGTCAGCGTGGAAGACATCGAATCAAAGGCCACGTAGCGGCCATCGGCACTGATCGAGGCATAGGTGGAGTCCTCGTCGGCCTGCGTACCGTCGGAGGCCACGCTGACTCGCTGTGTATGGTCGGCCTGCCGGTCGTAGACGAAAACGTCTCGGCGAAGGTTGGAATCACCCACCACCAGATTGGTGGCATCCGAGGCGAAAGCCACGTATTGCCCGTCGCCGCTGATCGCGGGCCGGAAGCTGCCGTTGTCCGTCTGTGTGCCGTCCGCGGCCATGCTAACACGTTCGGGTGTATGCGCGAATCGGTCGTGCACAAAGATACGCGGCCCGCCGAGTATATCCT
>CAYYOX010000105.1:2710-3841 GCA_964473065.1 uncultured Planctomycetaceae bacterium
CGTTGGTATCTCCCGTCACGAGCGGGGAAGCCAGCGACATGAACGCCACGTAGCGGCCATCGCTGCTGATCGAAGGCCCCGTACTAGTGTTGTCTCCTTGCGTGCCGTCGGAGGCCACGCTGACGCGCTCGATCGTAAGATTCTGCAGGTCGTAAACGAAGATGTCAAATCGGTTGCTGGTATCATCCGGCACGAGATTACGAGCGTTGGAAGTAAACGCGACCCACCGTCCGTCACCGCTGATCGACACCGTCGAAGTAATCCCGTTGACCTGCGTGCCATCGGAGGCCACGCTAATGCGCCGAGTTGTGCCAGTCTGCCGATCATGAACGAAGGCGTCGTCAGAGCTGTTCGTGTCGTCGGGAACAAGCGTGGAGGCCGAGGAATTGAAGGCCACGTAGCGGCCGTCGTCGCTGATCGAAGGCGATCCGCTAAGGCCATTTCCTTGGGTACCGTCGGAAGCGATGCTGACACGCTCAACGGTGTTCGTCAGGCGGTCTCGCACGAAGATGTCGCTCTGGCCATTCGTATCGCCGACGACAAGGTTCGTCGCGTTCGACGTGAAGGCCACGAAGCGGCCGTCGGCACTGACGGAAGCTCGTGCGCTATAGGAATCCGTCTGAGTCCCGTCCGTAGCCACGCTGACCAGATCGATTCGGGTGTCGGGAAAGGTCTGCTGCCAGCCAGCTTGTTGCTCTTCGGTGACGAGGTACGTTCCCGACGGCAGGCCCTCGAACGCGTAGTCTCCGTTGGCATCGGTGAGCCGGTAAGGCTCTCCCGGGTCCAATCGGCGGTTGGCGTCCAGGTCGAGAAAGATGGTCCAGTCGGGCAGACCGGGTTCTCCCGGGTCGCGTTGCCCGTTGCCGTCTTGATCGTTGAATTTCGATCCGCGGATCTCCGCCGGAACCGGCGAGATGACGACGTCGTTCCCGCTGCCTCCCTGGTAGTCGATCGTAAAGACCATGCCGCCGAGCAGGAACGTCAAATCGTCCGGAAATCCGGTGAACTCTGCAACTCCAGGAACTTCCGAACTGTTGTTCACGATAGTGAAATCGTCGGCCCAATTGGACTGCGAGTCCACAGAGAGATGAACCGACGCCCCCCACAAGGCCAGGGGTGCGTACGACAAGG
>CAYYOX010000105.1:3851-14201 GCA_964473065.1 uncultured Planctomycetaceae bacterium
TTCACGATTGTGAAACTGTCGGCAAGAGTGGGCTCGAAGTCCAGCGAGAGATCAAGCGTGGCCCCGCCAAAGTCGACGATTCCGGAGACTTCTACTTGGTCGTAGCCAACCATCGGCGTCGGGCCGGTCAGTTCGATGGCCAGATGAGAACCCGGCTGGAACGTGATGCTGCCGACGCCGAGCGATCCGGGACTGGAACCGGGCGCGACGGTGCCTCCGGCGTGGACCGTGATCGGGCCGTTCACCGATCCGTTGCCGCCCAATGTGGCGCCGTCATGTACGGAAACGGCAGTGGATGCGGCCAGCGTCCCTTCGATCAACAGTCGTCCTTCCTCAATGCGAGTCGGTCCCGTGTAAACGAGCGGCCCAGTCAAAGTCAAGGTTTCGGAGCCTAGCTTGGTCAGGCTGCCCGAGCCGATAATGGCCTGGTAGTGCGTGCCATCGGTGGTCGCCTGATCGAAAATCAACGTGCCGTCGTTGATGATGGAGCCCGGAAAGCTCTCGGCATTGCCCTGCAGAATGGCGCCGGGGTGGACCTCGATTCCGATAATGTCTGTAATCTCGCTGACCACGACCGTTCCCGTGGACTCGGGGTGCGGAGCGACGGTGACGACCATTCCGAAATCACCGGAGTAGATCGAGTCGCTGAGGGTGAACTCTGAACCGGCCGCAGAGGCTTGCAGCGTCAGAGAGCCACGAAGTTCGACCGATCTGGTCAATTCGGCGCCGCCGCCGCCTTCGATCACGGCATTGCCGTTGGCGACGACAATATGTACTGCAACCGTGATTTCCCCCTGAAGCACGAACTTCGTGCCGTCGGCGATCACCAGTTGTCCGCCGGGCGCTCCCAAGGCAGTATCGGAAGTGACCACGAGCGTGCCGGCGACAAGGTTCATCTCGCCCACGTAGGTGTTCGCCCCGCCGAGGGTCCATTGCCCCGGACCCTGTTTGACGAGGTTGCCGCTGCCCGTGATCAGGCCGTCGTAGGTGAAATCACTGGACTGATCGACGACCAGCGTGCCAGCCTCGCTAAGCAAGACGTTGCCGCCGGCGCCGCTCAGTCCGCCGATCGTCGTACTCAAAAAACCAAGATCGAAGGTTCCGGAAACCATGGTAACCATCGACGTATGGGGAATCTGCCCGTCCGACAGCAGGAGAAGATCACCGCCGTCGAGTAGCAGGTTTCCACCGATCGCCCAGGCGGAGTTCTTGTTGAGCGCGAGTGTACCGCCACGGACGATCGTCTCTGCGGTGAAGGTGTTATCCGCCGTACCGGCTAGCTCCATCACGCCGAGGCCGATCTTTACGAGGCCTCCCGTTCCGCCGATCGTGCCGGAGAAGCTGGTGAAGCCGTCGTTGCCGCCGACGGTCAACGTGCCGACGCCCAGCGCCACGTTGCCCGTACTCTGAAGCGAGCCGATCGTTTGGTCGAAGTCGTTCAGATCCAACGTGCCCGCTCCGTCGAGTTGCAGGGCTGCCATAGCCGGTATTACCTCGGCGGCGGCGCACCGGAAAACGTCCGTTTCGACGCCGTCGAGTTCGATCCGCGCCGGGTTGAAACCGTCGTCCATCACTTCCAGATTGAGCAGGCTTTCGCCGCCAAGGAAAATGGACAACGAGTCCGACGGATTGGCGAACTGCACGCTCTCGAACGCTCCCGTCGGGCTGGCGATCTGAGAGAAACCGTCGTCGGGCAGGCCGAAGTCTTGCAGCGTGGCGTCGGTAACCCTCACGAGCAGATAGAACGCCAACTCGGTTGCCGCAAGGGCCGTCGTGTCGATCGGTTCCAGGCCGGCGTAGGTGATGGCGCCCGGGTCGGGCGCAAAGTCGATTTGTCCCGAGCCGGGCCCGGTGAACATATGCGTAATCGCGTCGAAGGTTCCGCCGATCAGCGCGAGCCCGTCGACGTCCGTCCCGCCATCGATAGTAATCGGCATTGGAATCGGGCCGCCGGAGTAGTCGATCGTCACCAGATCGTCGCCACCGGCGGTGGAGATGAGCACTTCGCCGACGGTCGCAAACGGCCGTCGCTCCAGCAGGCTGCCGTCGGTCGTGTCGAGGATCTCCAGAAAAGCCTGGTTGCGCCGCAGCGTGATCTCGTTTGCAGTCTCATCGCCATCGAAGGTCCACGGTCCGGGAGGCAGGTAATTGCCGAAGTCCATCTCGTCGATGAAGCGGTCGGGTGGCACGTCAACCATGTGTGACCCGAATGGAGACACCGCGTCCGTCCACTTGAGGAAGATGTCCTCGGTCTGGTTGGTGTCGTCGGTGATTAGGTCGGTGGCGGAGGAGGTAAAGACCACGTAGGTTCCGGCAGACGTGATCGCCGGACCGTAGCTTCTGCCGTTTCCCGTTGTTCCCGCCTGATTGAGACTGAGGCATTGCAGAGTTTCTGTTTCGCGGTCGAAAAGGAAGACGTCTCTCAGTCCATTGAAGTCTGAGGGCACGAGATTGGAGGCGAATGACTCGAAGGTCACAAACCGTCCATCGGCGCTTATGGCGGGAAGCCCACTGTCGCCGTCAACCTCCCCGCCGTCCAACGCCAGGCTGATGCGCTGGGTGAAGTCCTCCTGGCGGTCGTAGACGAAGATGTCCCAATAGGCGCTGTCGTCGGGGACAAGGTTGTTGGCCCACGACGTGAAGGCCACGTAGCGGCCGTCGGCACTGATGGACGGATCATAACTCCCGCCGGCAGCCTCCGAGCCGTCGAAGCCCAGGCTTACACGCTGCATCTGATCCGCCTGCACATCGAAGACGAAGACATCGGACAGAGAGCTGCTATCGTCAGGCACGAGGTTGGAGGCCGTGGAGTGAAAGACAATGAACTGTCCGTCGGCGCTGATGACGGGTAAGCTGCTGGAACCGTTGGGCTCGGAGCCGTCATAGCCGATGCTGACGCGCCGGGTCGTGTCGGCCTGCCGGTCGTAGACGAAGATATCACCGAGATTGTTGCCATCGTCGTCCACGAGATTTTTGGCCACGGAATAGAAGGTGATGTAGCGGCCGTCGGCGCTGACGGTGGGCGAGAAACTGGCGCCGTCAGACTCGGAGCCGTCATAGCCGATGCTGACCCGTTCGGTCGTGTCGGCCTGCCGGTCGTAGACGAAGATATCGACGGTATTGTTGGTATCGTCGTCCACGAGATTTGTGGCGTCGGATCCGAAGACCACGAAGCGCCAACCCACCAAGGGCTCGCCGGCGATGATCGAGGACCCATAGGTGTAGCTACGGCCATCGGCTTCCGTGCCGTCGAAGGCCATGCTGATGCGCTGGACAACGTCCGTGTGTAGATCGCGAAGGAACAAGTCCGGTTTCCCGTTGTTGTCGTCCGGCACGAGATTCAACGCCGCGGAGGTAAACACGACGTAGCGGCCGCTGGAATCGATCGTGGGGGCGTCGCTCCAGGAATCCCCTTGCAGACCTTCCGAAGACAAACTGACGCGTTGGATGTCCGACTGGGGCTGGGGATCGGGAAAGGTCTGCTGGGAGCCGCCGAGGAGTTCCTCGGCCACGGTATAGATGCCCGGCGGCAGATTAGTGAAATAGTATTGCCCCAAGGCGTCGGTGGTGGTGGACGTTTCACCTGGATCGAGCAGGCCGTCGCCGTCCTCGTCCAAGAAGATGGTCCAATCGGCCAAGGGCGGTTCGCCGTCGTCCCACCGGCCGTTCTGGTCGGCGTCGAACCACTTGGCGCCGCGGATCTCTCCCGGAGCGGGATAATTCCCGAAATCGATCCCCCGGGCGACATAACCGGCGGCCAAAGCCAGCGTGTGCGTGCCCGGCGACTCTGGAAACGTCTGCTGCCAGTTTTCCTGCGGCAATTCGGCAACGTGCTGTGTTCCCGGGGGAACCAGAGTCAGTTCGTAACGGCCCAAATAGTCCGTGATGCTGCTGAGTTCTCCGTCATCCAGTTCGCCGTTCTGGTTATCGTCCAGGAGGATTGTCCACCCGGGCAGCGGCGGTTCCTCGGGATCGCGGATTCCGTCCCCGTCGAGGTCGTTGAACTTCGTGCCGTAGATCTCGACAAATTCGCTGTGGTTGCCGAAGTCGATTCCCGTGATGATATCTTCGTATTCGAGTTCGACGACATGCGGCTCGGCAGCAGGGAAGGTCTGCTGCCAGCCTTCCCGAAGCACTTCCTTGAGATAGTAGGTTTCGGAAGCCAAATTGGTAAAAGCATAGTTCCCGGAAGCGTCGGTTACTTGGGAGTACTCCCAGCTATCGAGCACATCGTTCTGATTCTGGTCGAGGTAGATGGTCCAGCCTTCCAGGGGCGGCTCGCCGGCGTCCCATTGCCCGTTGCTGTCCAGGTCGCTGAACTTGGCCCCGTGAATCTCGGCGGGCATCTTGAAATTGCCGAAGTCGACGTTCTCGCGGGTCTCTCCCGGCTGAAGCACGATGGTGTGTGTTTGCCGGAGGCGGTCCCTGATGGCCAGGACTGCCTCGGCCAGCGCCAGCACGTCGACGCGGGGATAGTCCAACCCGGTATTGGTCACGTTGTCGTCTTCGTCGTCGCCGTCGTTCACCCACACGGCCGTGGTCCTCAGGAGGTCTTCGATTTGCGCAAAGGTGAGCCAGTATCCGAGTTCTTGTTGGGCCAGTTGCTGACACAACAACACGATTCCAGCGATATGCGGTGAGGCCTGGCTGGTGCCGTTGTAGCCGATCACTCCGCCGTTGGGCCCAGCTCCGAAAATCGGCGCCCCAGGGGCCAAGACGGCCATCATCGTGGCGTGGCGTTGGGAGAAAGGCGTGATCCGGTCCGCATCAGACGAGAACGACTCCGCACCGCTAGCATAAGGCGATCCACCCACATCAGAGTCGTAGACGGCCCCTACGGCCATGCAGTTGGGATCGGCCGCCGGGTAGCCGACGCCGGGCCAGCTTCCATGCGTATAGAAATCGTTGCCGGCGGACGAGACCACGATCACGCCCAGGGCCTCCAGGGCGGCCATTTCATCGTCGATGCCATATAGGGTTTGTGGGGAGCCGTAGTTCTGGCTGTCGCCCAGCGACATGTTCACGCTGGCGATGTTGTATGTCGCGGCGTTGGCCACGACCCATTGCAAGGCGCTTTCGACATATCCAAAAGTCATTCCCCCGTCATCCGATTGGACTTTCAGGTGGATGATGTCGGCCCCGGGCGCCATGCCCGGATAGGCGGCGTTTTCCGAAGCCACGATGCTTGTTACGTTGGACCCGTGTCCATCGGAGTCGCTGGCATCGGGGTCTCCGTCGGCAAAATCCCATTGATAGACGATCCGATCGGCCACGCCGTCGGCATCCAGATCGGGCCCGAAGAAGGAGTGGTCCACGTCGATACCCGTATCGATGACCACGGCCGCCAACCCATTGCCGTCTATTCCCGCGAAACGCGGATCGGCCCGAAACAGGTCCAGGTTGATCAGCGAACTGGAGATATCCGTTTTCGGGCCGACCGAGCCCAACGTGGTGTTTTCGATTCGCTGGCCGGCCAAGTAGATCGGGGCTGTCGAGCCGGTGGTGGTGATCGGGGGAATCGGACGATCCGTTGAGGCGGCAGCGAAGGCGCCGCCGGCCTGAGCGGCGATCGGGGAAGTCTGTCGCCATCCCGCCTGAGGCACTTCGCCCACGCGGTAGGTTCCGGGCAGCAATTCGGTGAAGGCGAATTCCCCGTTATCATTTGTGTAGTCGTAAGGCTCGCCGCTGTCCCAGAGGCCGTTGGCATCTTGATCGAGGAAAATCATCCAATTGGCCAGAGCCGGCTCTCCGGCGTCCCATGTGCCGTTGTCGTCCAGGTCGTGGAATTTTCGGCCGCGGATTTCGCCAAAATCGGCCGGATCGACAACCGTAATCTGCTTGGCGTAGACATTGTCCAGTTCATCGCTTTCGTCAATGTCGCCCAGGCTGTCAATTCGAATCTCCAGCGTGTGGTCCCCGGGACTCAGGCTGCCTAAGACGTGGTCGGAAGTAGTTGAGTAGTATCCCGAACGCAAAGGCTCGCTGCGCAACCAGCGGTACTCCAACGCGCCGTCGACGTAGAGGTCGACAGAAAACGCGCGCGGCGTGGGGCCGTCACCGAAGTTGGCCATGGCCCAATCGATGTAGATCGAATCGGTTGGATTGAATAGCGCGTCGTCGGTCTGCGTGCCCGCGACGGTCGACACGACGATCGCATCCGCCCAACCAGCCGGTTGATAGGGTTGGAGATTGGGCGCGAGAGTCGTTTCCGTGGTAATTGTCAGGTTGTCGAAATCGCCCGTGTCGCCGTCATGATTGTTGTCGCTGGCAATCCGCACGCTGTCAATTACTGTGCCACTCCAGGTGGAACCGGTGTAGATTAGCGAACCGTCGTAGAAGTACTTGATGGTCGCGGCCTGGGAGTCCAGTTCTATCGTCAGATTATTGTAGCCGGGGCCATACCACGTCGTATCCGTAACAACCCATTCGGGACCAGAGCCGAGGTCATCGACGACCAGAATCCAACCCGAGTCGTCCAACAACGCGTGAGTGACAAATACGCCTTCGGTGAACGAGACCGGGGTTACGTAATACTCGGCTCCAAGCATGCCGCTGATGGCCACGTCCACCGAGAGCGTGTAGATACCCGCGCTGCTTGCTCCCAGATATGGACCATAGGCGCCGATCGTGGTGCCGCCGGCAAGCCCAGCGTGGGCGGCGATTCGTAAATGTTGACTTCCGCTGCCCGGATTGGCGGCAGAGATGACCGGCTGGCTCGTATTGTCGACCAAAGGAGACCAGCCGTTCTGAAAATCGATAAACCCGGCAGCGTAGCCCTCGGCCGCCTCGAAGCCCGTTTCATACAAGAGGCTGGTACTCTTAGCCTGGGCGGAGATTGTGAGATCGGCCGATAGGGCGACGTGATCCGCATCGCGTTGAACGAGCGCTTCGAGGACGGGCTCAGGAATGGCGGCTTGAGGCACGGCTTGCAGCCCAAAGGAATGGATTGTCAGCAAGCGGCGGTCTTCCAGCAACTCAAGGCCGAGTCGCCGCTGGAAAACAGAGGAAAAGTCCCTGCGAGCCGTTTGCCTCCATTTCCCAAGAGACCGAGAAAACCAATCCCGGCCAGGATGTCTGCACCGCATAAGCTTGCCCTCCAGCGTGGTTTGCCCCGATGGTTTCCCCTTCGGGGTGAGCCTGAAACCGATCTAGGATCGCAGCCGCGACCATTGTAACATCGCTCGCGTCCCATGCCAGTAAGGACTTGTAAAGAAATTACTTCCCGATTCCGGAGTTCCGCCATTTAGCCGCCGGCACGGCGATGAAACGTTTAGCCGTCGCCGGCACGGCGATGAAACGTTTAGCTGTCGCCGGCACGGCGATGAGACGTTTCGGAAGGGGAATCTGGGGGCAGGGCGGAATCTGGGGTCGGAATCTGGGCCGGGTGGCCCCGATAACTCGTTGTCGGGGTCGAGCAGCGTCAAGAGGTTGTGAAAGGACGGCGATTGAGAAGGCACGGACCTGATCATGATGCCGTGTTCCGACCCCGAACTGGTGGCCGACTACCGAGGCCAATCAGTTCGTCAGTTGTCTGTTCATGATCGGATTCCATACCGGACCGATGAGAGTCCCATTGGCATCGTCGTTGACGTCGGGGATCCGATCGGTGGAGGAGAACACCAGTTCATTCCTACTTCGCGTTTGGGCCTCGTCGAGTACCTTGTGTGGGAGGTCGTGGTTGGTCTGATCTTCGACAGAAACGACCAACGTGACGCGCGCGGCATACAAGGTACCGAAGTGGAGTTGGTGGCCCGGGAGTTTCACCAGCTCTTCGATGTAACGGATGGGATCCAGGGCCCGCATTGCCATTATGCAATTGGCCCGGTGGCTTCGGGCCGGATCACCGGACTCGTGCCGGCGCGTGCCCGTTTGCAAACGGGGCAGGTCGATGCAATGGTTGGAAGTCCCGTAGTCCTGGTCAGTGGCAATATTCGCCCACTGGCTGAATTCTTCGAGGTTCGTGTTCGTGATGGTGATCACGCCTTCGGGCCCCACGGTGTAATAGTCGTGGGGAATCACCCGCACCGGCGTCGGAAACTCTAGGTACGCCTTGTCCTGCGCTTGGGCGAACGCGCTGTTGGCGTTGGTCACTTGGGTATTGATCCCGGGGCCCGAGGTGAAGATCAAGCTGCCGAAACTGGGCACATATTCGCACCCCTTGTTGGGGCCCGACGAGAGAGTCAGTGGCCTGCCGGTCGGCCTGTTGGGCGTCCAGATATGTTCACCCACGTCTCTAAAACGGTTGATCGGTCGGGTGAAAGGGTGTTCGCCCTCGGGCCGCATTTCGGACTCCCATGCGGTACCGGTCCGCGGGTCCACCGTGACTGCTAGCGTCGATTCGACCGGGTCAACGGCCAAGACGGTTGCTAAGACTGCCGCCGCACCCGACGTGCGGAGCGTGGCGCCGACGACGAACTTCGCCTTGGCCGTCCCCGACGCGCACAGCGTTCCCTCCCAACTCTGGTCGAACGTCGAACTGCTCTCGTTGGCCGGCCGAGTCACGGTGGCGGTGGAGGCCGTCGGGCTGCCGGGATTGGTGTGCGAGATCTCGTATTTCCACTCGGTGACTTTGAAGCCGACGGCCCCGGAGGGCGGGTCGATGGAGATCGTGGCCTGGCTTCCCCGGGTCGGCGGGGCGGGGTTCACCGCCAGATTGGCCGTAGGATTGGCGGCCCCACTGGGCTTGATCAGTTTCTCGTCGGCGCGGAGCGTGACCGCACCATCGCGGTGGTCGTTCGACCAAATCCATCCGCCACTCGTGCTGGTCGCGTTGCTCGTCTGCGCGCCCACCGCCAACACGCAGCGTAGTCCGCCCACCGCAGCGGCCCCGTCGCTGGTCACCTGGATTCTGATGTGTGGCGCCACTGTGATCGTGTGGCTCCCGCTGACCCGCACGGTCGTTCCTTGCGACAAACTGGGAGGCGGGCTGAGGGGAGTGGCGGAAGTCACCACTCGGTAGTCGCGCGAGTCGTCCAGGGAAACCGGGCCACCTCCCCCAGCGGAGACGATTCTGCCCCGGGCGTTGCTCCGCAGGTGCGTCATGGCCCCTGGTGTGAGATCCAGATAGACCTGCTGGTTTCCGGCCGTGACCGTTTCCGAGCCAGCTAAGCGAAACTGCAATTGCACGTTTGTGATCGTTGCCACTGAAAAGCCCTTTCGGAATGAAAGTCGAAGAACCGCGCGAAACGGATTTATGTCGTGTTTTCCGTATAACTACATTATCGAAGTCACGTCGCAAAAGTTGCGTCCTAGTTGCCAATAGCCAACGCTGCCGGAAATGGCAGCCAGATTCTTCGGTGCCGCTGAGGCCGCACGGTTTACCCCTTCGGTGAGCACTCTAGCCCGGATTATTCATGGATTTGTAGCTACGTTCGCCAGAACGTGGGGCGTGCCAAAGGGTTACGGCCACGTTCTGGCGAACGTAGCTACGACAGTGTGTCACGCAATTCCCAGGGGCATGAATAATCCAGGCTAATCCGGGCTGGTCGGCCCATGATCCGGATGGTGTCCTTTCCCAACCTGCCTCTGGCATGTTGGGCATTCTACGTAGGATACGCAAAATGAAGCCCCGGCCCGCAGGTCAAGTCACAGCCGGAAGCGCTCAGCTCGTTGCGGGTTTGCCCGTGGATCCCGAGAAAAAAAGTACGCAACATTTATCGGTAGCTTACGAGAATTAGATTGTAAGGGCAAAAAAACAACACTTAACGGTTAACCCCTTTTTTCTCTAACGGAGGTAAACATGGCTGCTTACATCAAATTCGACGGCGTCGAGGGCGAGGCCCAAGACAAGGATCACAAGGGGTGGAGCGATCTGGCTTCGTTCGGCCAGGGTGTCCACCAACCGGGAGGCGGCGCCACGGGTGCCACCCGTCGCCGCGGTGACGTGATCATCGACGACATCTCTTGCTCCAAGGAATTGGACAAGGCAAGCCCCAAGATCGCCGAGGCGGTCTGCATGGGCAAAGTCTACCCCAAGGTAGAGATCCATCTGACCGCCTCGTTCACGGATGCCGGACGGCAGACGTATTACGCCTACGAGCTGAAGAACGTGCTGGTGACCAGCTACAACGTCGGCGGCAGCGGTCAGGCGGAAGACGTGCCCATGGAAGACTTCGCACTGAACTTCGAGGAGATCAAAGTCACCTACACGGAGTGCGACGCCAAGGGTTCGAAGAAGGGCAACGTCGAGTATAGCTGGAAGGTCGAAGAGGGCGAATCGTAGGATCCGGCCTTGGTTTTCGACGTGCTCAGATGAACGACCCGCAGCCGAGTCGGGACCGGGGATCGATACCCCAGTCCCGGCTTGGACTTCTGTCCCGGCTTGGGCTTCATCTAGTATGTTTCACCTCC